>NZ_JBPLZQ010000025.1:0-6819 GCF_054018175.1 Geoglobus sp. | reverse complement strand
GTGTGCGTGAAGAACGAGTAGCGTCCCCTTCCTCTCGAGGTCTGCGAGCAGGTCCTCCGGCTCCTCCATGTCGGTAACGTGCACGTCCGGGACCCTGGACGACATCTACACCCACTTCTGGATGGCCTTTCCAGCGGTTATCAGAACCTCTACGCCCACCTCGCTGTCCACTGCTCCACCAATGACCACGACCTCTTTCCCCCTGATCCTCCTTTCGAGCTCTTCCCGGTCCACCAGCTTGCTGCCTGCGAGCTCGTGCATCAGCCTTGCTGCCCTCGCATCTTCCTCCTCGTCGAATTTGAAGTCCGAAAGGATCTGACGGTAGATCTGGAACCACTCCTCAAGCCTCATCTCTCTCGATGCCGATTGCTATCCTCCTGCCCTCGATGTCCCACTCCCTTACGTACCCCTTAGCCTCACCGAAAACGAGCTCCCTGGACCTGGTCTCCTCCTTTATGTAGTCCACCCACCCCTCGACGTCGCTCTCGTCAGCGTGCACGTACGTCTTTATGAACTCGTCGACGTTCAGGTCGAGCTCCTTCCTCATCTCCTGAATTCTCCTGACGAGCTCCCTCGCGAACGCCTCTCTCTTCAGTTCGTCGTCAATCACCGTGTAGAGGTACACGGTTCCCCTTCCGAAGTCGGCAACGCTGTAGTCCTCTCCAGCGTCATACGAGACTTCAAGGACATCGTGCACGCTGAACCTCTCACCGTCGAACTCCACAACTCCCTCGTCTATTATCCTCTTCAGCTCTTCCTGCGAGAGCGAATTTACGTGGCTGACAAAGTCCCTGACCCTGTCCTTCAGGAGAGGACCGAGCTTCCTGTAGTTCGGCTTCACGATAACGGTCTTCTCGAACTCCTCAACCCACTCGACCTCCTTCACGTTGCACTGGTTGAGCAGTATCTCTCTGAGGTTCTCCACTGCTCTCCCAACCTCCTCTCCACCTTCGACGATCATCCTTCTCAGGGGCCACCTCAGCTTTATCCCTGCCTGCTGCCTCGCATTGTAGCTGGCCTCGCTCACGTCCCTGACGATCTCCATGTCCCTCTCGAGCTCCTCGTCAGTCCACCTCTCATCAACTTCAGGGTAAGCTTCGAAAAACACCGACTCCTCACCGTCCCTGAACTCCCTGACGAAGTTCTGATAAACGTACTCCGAGATGAAGGGAGCTATTGGAGATATCGCCCTCACGGTGCGGTCTATCACTCTGAACATCGTCGCGTACGCTGCGATCTTCGACGGAGAGTCTCTCTCCTCCCAGACCCTCCTCCGGCTGAGCTGCACGTACCACCTGCTGAAGTCCTCGACAACGAAGCTGGAGAACTCCCTGACTACCCTGTGGAGCTGGTAGCTCTCCATGGACTCTCTCGCGACTTTGATGAACCTTTCGAGCCTCGAGAGAATCCACCTGTCCTCAACTCTGAGGTCCGCCTCCTCCACCGGGACCTCCTCAAATCCGTCGAGCTTCATGTAGGTGTACGCGAACCTCACGGTGTTCCAGAAGATGTTCAGCACTCTCAGGTAATTTTCAGCCTCGCTCCAGCTGAACTTGAGGTCCTCCCACAGGGCTGATGACAGCACGTAGAGTCTGAAGGCGTCAACTCCGATCCTTTCGATGACCTCTTCGGGCTCAACAACATTTCCTAAGCTCTTGCTCATCTTTCTTCCCTTCTCGTCGAGAGTGAATCCGTGCATCAGCACTGCCCTGTAGGGAGCTCTGCCGAAGGCTATCACGCTCGTACCGAGCTGCGAGTAGAACCAGCCCCTCGTCTGATCGTGGCCCTCGGTTATGAAATCGGCAGGCCAGAGCTTTTCGAACTGCTCTTTCTCGTAGGGATAGTTCAGCGTACCCCAGCTCGCAACACCGCTGTCAAACCACACGTCGAAAACATCCTCTACTCTTTTCATCACTCCCCCGCACTCGCAGGTGAAGGTGACCTGGTCTATCTTGGGCCTGTGAAGGTCGAGGTCGCTCTTCCACTCAATTTCGTTTATGTCGCCCACAACCTTCTCCCTTCCACACTTCTCGCATATCCACACGGGAATCGGTATTCCCCAGTACCTCTGCCTGCTTATGCACCAGTCCCTCGCGTTGCTGACCCAGTCCTTGAACCTCGCCATCCCCGCCCACTCCGGGATCCACTCGACCCTGTCTATTTCCTCAACCATCCTCTCCTTTACCTCGCTGACCTTCAGGAACCACTGCTCCGTTGCCCGGTAAATTATGGGCGTCTTGCACCTCCAGCAGTGGCCGTACCTGTGGGTGATCTTCTCTTCGGCAAGCAGAAGGCCCTTGCTCCTGAGGTCCTCGATTATAACTCTGTTCGCCTCTCTGACGTTCAGCCCCTCGTACTTCCCCGCCTTTTCCGTGTAGATTCCTCTGTCGTCAACCGGGTTGAACACCTCGAGACCGTGCTTCACACCGAGCTCGTAGTCCTCGAGACCGTGCCCGGGGGCGATGTGAACGCAGCCCGTGTTCTCGGCCGAAACGAAATCTGCCATGTAAACTGAGTGCCTGAAGCTTTTCTGAACTGGTACCTCGTCTGCGAGAGGGTGATGGTATTCCAGACCGACGAGGTCCTCCCCGAGCTTCGTCTCGACGATCTCCCACAGCTCGTAGCCACCCTTCCTCAGCACATCCTCAGCGAGCTCCTTGGCAATTATCAGGTACTCGAGCTTCCCGTCCTTCATTGCCTTTATAACCGCGTACTCCAAGGAGGGGTGAACCGCGACGGCCATGTTTGCAGGAAGAGTCCAGGGTGTGGTCGTCCAGATCACGATAAACGTGCTGTTCTGGTCCTTAACCGGGAATTTCACGTATATGGATGGATCAGTCTCGTCCCAGTACTCGACCTCCGCATCTGCCAGCGCCGTCTCGCACCTGGGACACCAGTTGACGACCATCAGCTTCCTCTCGAGCAGACCTTTTTCGTGCGCCTTCTTGACGGTCCACCATGCCGAGTTTATGTACTCTGCCTTCACGGTCATGTAGGGGTTTTCCCAGTCCATCCAGACGCCGAGCTTCCTGAACTGCTCCGTCATCGCGTCCTTGTTCTCCAGCGCATACTGCATGCATTTTTCAATGAACCTGTCTATCCCAAATCTCTCGATCTCCTTCTTTTCAGTTATTCCAAGCTCCTGCTCAACCTTCACCTCTATTGGCAGCCCGTGCATGTCCCAGCCAGGCCTGTCCGTCACCCTGTATCCCAGCATCCTCCTGAACCTCAGGACGGTGTCCTTTATGACCTTGTTCCACGCCGTGCCAAGGTGGATCCTGCCTGTGGTGTACGGAGGACCGTCAACGAAAAAGAACGGCTTCTCCCCTCTGTTCTTCGCCTTTTCGTAAATCGAGTTATCCTGCCAGAACCTGTTCACCCAGTCCTCCACGTCCCTGAACGAGTAAACGTTAGTGAAGAGCGTCATGGATGATGGAGGACATGAAAGATTAAAATAGTTTATGAAAATGGGAGCTGAGAGTGAGGCGCAACCTTTGCCTGCAAACACACCTTTCTGCGAGCGGTTTCGAGGATCCAAGTCACCAGCCCGGTCAAGGCTATTATCAACCCGCTGGCGACATCCTCTTTCTCGGCAATTCCGGGGGTCTGTAGGCTCTGTAGGTGATGTATGTCAGGGCGAGAATTGTGAGGATCGTTGTGGCTGAAAAGGTGATGACAACCATCAGAGCTTCGGGGACACTTTTGGCAGAGAGGGTTAGAGGGACGAGGGGAATGCACGGAGAAACTCCGAGGATGAGCAGGAGGGTTGTAAGCGATGCGGCATGAGCGTGCCTGTGAGGCTTGAGGTGAGAGAGAAGGGCATAAAAGAGTCCGAATGCGATCAGGATCTGTGGAGAGTGCGACTCTATGAGCACAGCAAGGCCGAGCATGTTCATGCCGAGGAATGCCGAGAGTCCGAGGGCTGCTGAGGATGCCACGTGCATGCTGGCCGCGATGAAGGAGAACGTCAGGGTTCTACTGAGAGACCACTTCCTCGACCTCCCAACTGCCGAGACAGGCACGTAGTGATCAGGGGCGAGCGAGTGGATGAAGGCTATGCTAACTGCCGCGATCAGCAAGAAGCTGTTCACCCTCAGCACCTCCTTCCACTCCACCCCCCTCTACTACCCTGAGCCTCACGGGGAAGTTTCCCGCCTCCCTGAGAACCACGCCGAGCATGCTTCTGCTGCAGACGAGCATGACCGAGCTACCGCTCAGAGCCCTTAGTATTGCTCTCTCGAGTGATGCTGAGTTTATGTCCGCCTCAATTCCGAGCGAAGCTAACCTGTCCCGGGCACTCTTCCCCATCACGGCGATGAAATCGAACTCACTGTCCGGAATATCAGCGTCGTGTGGCACGACAACTAGGTCACCCCTCAGGTAGCCGAGCCTTATCCCGCACCTCTCCGCTAAGGAGAAGTCGAGCTGATCATCCTCGTAAATCACATTTCCCTTTTCGAGTATCACGAACCTGTCGGCTATCTCCATCGCAAAATCCAGGTCGTGAGTCGAGATTATCAGGGACTTCCCCTCTTTTCTGAGGTTCTTCACTGTCCGCACCATGTCCCTCAGCCCGAACCCGTCAAGTCCGGCTGTCGGCTCGTCCATTATTATGTAGTCTGGCTCCATCGCCAGGACGCTCGCTATGGTCAGCCTCTTCTTCTCACCCCCGCTCAGAGTGTTGCACAGCCTGTTCTCGTAACCCTCCAGACCCATGGCCTTCAAGGACCTCTTCAGAACTTCTTCATCGTAAATTCCTGCATTCTGAGGGCCAAAAGCAACCTCCTGCCAAACCGTGGGTGCTACTATCTGATCGTCCGGGTTCTGGAAAACGAAGCCGACCCTCCTTCTCAGCTCGATCAGCCCCTTTCTGGTGTACTCCACGGCCTTCCCGTCCACCCTGACCTCGCCCCTGTCAGGCCTAAGCAGTCCGTTGAGGTGCATCAGGAGTGTGGACTTGCCTGCTCCGTTCCTGCCGAGCAGAACCGTGACCTCGCCACGTTCCGCCCGGAAGTTCACACCCCTTAGCACGTCTTCGCTCCGGTACGAGAACCAGAGATCCACAGTCTCTATCACACCCCCACCCCCAGCATGGACAGAATGAGAATTGAGACTGTGATCGCACATAGGAGATACCCAGAGCTTTTTTCGCTCCTCACGGGCATGCTTCCGCTGTAACACCTCGACTCCATGGCCATGTTCATTTTCTCAGCCCTTTCGAGAGACTTAACGAAAAGGGAGTAGCCGAGAAGAGACGCTGTCCTGATGTACGCTCTCCAGCCGGAATATCCAAGCCTCGATGATGCCGACCTGTCAAGTCTTACAAGCTCATCCATCAAAACCTGGATCGCGCGGTACATCAGCAGGGCCATTTCGATTACAAATCCGGGAAGCCTCAGACTTTTCAGAGCTGAGAAAACTTCCGGGATCGATGTGGTTACGATCATGAAAAACAGGACGGAAAGGGACGCGTACGACCTCAGAACCGTGGAGACCGCAAGTCCGATCCCCTCCTCCGTCGGGCTAATCGGAAGGGATTCCGTAACAGCCCTGCCGGGTATGAACAGCGCGATTACGAGAGCGCTCGGGATCAGGAAATACGTGGGCACCTTCATCAACCTCAGATAGCTCTTTCCGGCAGAGTAAACGCCCAGGAGGGTGAAGATCGCCATGGATGTCAGGTACACCGAAGTGCTGCCACTCGCAACCACGAAGAGGAGGACAAAAATGGAAAAGTAAACCCTTAGGTTTCCCCTTATCGGCTTCCTCGAGGTCATCTGGACTTCTTCGAGTGTTCCGTGCATGCGTTCACTCCTCTGCCTTCTTGCCCCTGTAATATCCGAGGAAGTATCCTATCAGCAGCGCACCCACTGCAGCCTGAAGGCTGAAAAGCAGGCTCTCTATCTCTCCGCTCGGTGGCTCCCATACCGGCGAGAACCACGGCTCGTATTGCGGTGCGATCTCGCTTATCGCCTGCTCAGCTTTCTCGTCAGCTCCACCCCACGCGCCGTCCTCTGCAGCTACGACGGAGATGAGTGCAAAGAGTGCAATCACCGCGAGGATGCCTGCAATCCTTCTCACGCGGTCACCCCCTTGGCGACGTCCTCTCTCACCTGCACGAGGTAGCCCATCAGCAGTGCCGCCACCACGCCCTCAATTATGGCGAGTGGTACCTGCGTCACGGCGAATATCGCCATGAACTTGGTGGCCGAGGCCATGACCCCGGAAACCCCGGCTCCAGCGGGAAACGCCAGAGCGAGCTGAAATGACGTCACAACATACGTCACCCAGTCAGACACTGCAGCAGCTATGAATGTTGCAACCCTCACGTCTGTCCTTGTCCTCACCGCTCTGTACGCGAGCCATCCGATGAATGGCCCGATGATGCCCATGGACGCTGTGTTAGCTCCGAGAGTCGTTATGCCCCCGTGGGCGAGCAGCAGTGCCTGGTATAGCAGCGCTATCGATGAGAGAAACGCGGTTATTGCAGGGCCAAAGAGGACCACCGCAACTCCCGTCCCGGTGGGGTGAGAGCAGCTACCAGTTACGGACGGAATCTTCAAGGCCGAGAGGACGAAAATGAATCCTCCCGCCACAGCAAGAAGTGACTTGTTCTTCGGGTCCTCATCTATCTTCCTCTTCGCCTTGTACGCACCGTACGCAACAACTGGCAGTGCAAACGCGTACCACACTCCAGCCCACAGCGGTGGCAGGAAACCCTCCATTATGTGCATTGGATCACCTCGCCTGATTTTTTGTCAAGAAAATTTGACTCCGTTTAAAAACGTTTTGATTTCCTTGCAACGGTGCCCTTATATA
>NZ_JBPLZQ010000024.1:0-3234 GCF_054018175.1 Geoglobus sp. | reverse complement strand
TCTACGGGAACGGCTGGGAAATAGCGATGGAGAACGGGGCGATAATTGGAAAGTGGGGCGGCAGGGGGGACATGCTGTCTGCACCTCCGATCTACCTGACCGGAGACACACTGACTATGCCGATAATATCATTCAACGGGTCGATCTCCGCAGGGGGTGGTGGGTACATCACCCTGAAGATTGCGCTGGAGAACGTCAGCCGCATAAAAACCGGTCCGGCCGAGATAAGGATAAAGAGCAGCAACTACCTTCTGTGGGAGGACTACTTCAGGAGCATGAATCTGAGTCCGTATGTTGACGGCGACGAGGTCGTGCTGCATGTGAGGGATTCGTACATAGTGCTTTACCGGGTGAGGCTGGGATGAACTCGAAAGCCGTTTCGGAAGTGCTCGGATACATGCTGATCCTCGCAATAGTGATGGCGTCCATCTCGATGGTCTACCTGAAGGTGAACAGCCTGCTCGACAGCACGAGCAAGATGTACATATCCGAGGGACTGAGGCAGAGCTTCAAGAGAATTCTGAACGTCGTTGCGATCTCCACATACGGAGGGGCACCCCTGCAGAGCATACAGGTTGAGATGCAGGGAGGCTCCTTCTGGACAGGGAACGAGACAAAAATAAGCATAACCGCGGGAAACATCAGCATCGAAAAGTACACGGGATCGCTGAACTACATGTACGAGGGGTTCCAGGTGACCCTCGAGAACGGAGCGGTCTGGGAAAAATACTACGGGTACATGAGCGCAGTTGAGGAGCCGAGGATATTCATCCACACCACATCAGCGAAAAGCGCGTCGTACTCCACCAAGGTCGTTGCAGTCGTGGTCATCAACAAGTTCGTCGGAGACATGTCGGTCAGCGGAAGGGGGTCGGTCAAGCTCGTGTTCAACACCACCTCCGTCAACGTGACCGCCGAGGACGTTCAGGGCGTCATGAACCTCACCGTCACGTCCCCGTACGCCAGGCTCTGGTACGACTTCTTCGAGACCCTTCCGGGAGATGCCTACCTCGACAACGCCACCAGCACGGCGAGGCTGAGCGTTTACGTTGACAGGCTGGTCATAGCCGAGTACACCACGGAGGTGAGCGTGGAAACGTAGTCAGAGCTCCATCCTGTTCACGACCACGCGGGAATTCCTTCCGGCGTGTATGGACGGTCTTCCCCTGAACTCGTTCACATACGCGTTGAAGACAACCACCTCGTCTCCCGGGGCCATCCCTTCTGCGAGCTCCACCTTGTCGTCCCACAGGATCAGCGGCACGAAAGCGCTGCCGTCGGTTATGCTGAAGACGGCGATTTTCTTACCACTCTTCGTCACCCTCACACCATCTATGCCCGCAATCCGGCCCCTTACGCACACGCTGTTCGAGGGTTTCAGAGCGTCGAGAGGTGTGAACGCGGATTCGTCAACTTCAACCCTCACAGATTCTGCGTCGCTGACGTGATATCCGCTCTCTCCTGCGCTTGCAATGACCTCAAGCCTCATTCCCGGGAATACTTCTCCGGCCGCAGTCCTGTACGCTTCGTCCCACAGGTAGACGAACTCCCTTCCGCTCTCGCTCACGAGCTCAACCCTGCAGTATTCCTTCCCGGGAAAAACTCTCCTGTCGACGACTATCCCCGACACCCTGATCGACCTGCCAGCTTTTCTGGAAAGGGAGTTTTCAGATTTCTTTAGCGTGCCAAAATAGTACTCGACAAGAGTTTTTGCCACGTCTTCGTCTATCAGATCTCCGAAATGCTCCTTCACTTCGGCAAGCTTTTTCTCGAAGTCCATCAGTCCCAGAACGCCCGGGATTTTATATAATTCTTTTCCGCCTCGAGCAGAGCCTTGAAAAAGCTTTTTTCGTCTGGATAAAAGTTCATGAGCAACCTGCTCGCCGTTTCGGCGCCAATCCCGTAGGTGTTCAGCGCGTAAACAGCCCTCATTCCGTGCATAGCTACAAGATTCGCGACCCTGTAGAGTTCCGACTTGTCGACATCATCGAGCCTCCTCCTCGCGTTGATGCATGCGAGCATTTTCGAACCGCACCTCGGACAGGTGAGGGAGTCGATGTACCTGACCTTCAGCGTTACGGTGTAGCCACAGTTCAGGCAGCGGATGTGGCACTCCTCGTTCTCGATCCTCTCTCTGAACGCCTCAAGCACCGCCTCTACAGGTTTTGAGGTCAGAAGGACGTCGAAGCTCTGTCTTGAGCTCGCCGTCCCTATCGGTGTCAGCCCGGTGTACGTGACAATCTCCAGAGAGCCCATGTTTTGAAGAATGCCGTGCAGCCTGTCGAGGTCCACCCTCTCAACCTCGAGCTCTCTCAGTGCCTCCCTGAAAATTGGGGTGTCGTACAGCCTCTGCACGAGCTTTCTGACGTTCACCCTGTTGAGCTCCACGTCCTTGCTGAGGTACCCGGTCTTCCTCGAGACATTCAGTATCTTCCACTGGAACAGCCTCGTGTCCACGACTGCTCTCTCGAACAGCCTCTCCAGCCCGTCCTTCCCAACGCCGCCAAGGCTTTTAAGCGCGTCCACGACCTCATCGACGCTCGCAGGAACGAGTCTGATCCTGTATGGGTCCACCTCGACACCAACGTTCCTGCCCTTCCTTGCCGAGATCAGCAGGGCGAGAATTCTCCCGAGAGCCTCGTTCACCCTGTGACCGAAGCATGCGTTCACCACGGCCACATCTTCACTCCCCTCGATCACGATCCTCGTGTCTCCTGGCACAGCGAACCCTGAGCTCATGTGCTCGTGAATCTTCTCAACGACTGCTTCAGCCGCACTTCGATTAATGTCGTAGTTCTCCAGCAGGTACTCAACTGCCCTCTCCCTCCCCTCCGTCCTGATGACGTCCGCCAGAACGCGTCTCAGCTTCCCGACCTCACGGGCCACCTCAAACGGTACGGGTATCTCCTCCCCAGCCCAAGACGGCACGTCGGCATCGACCTCTGCAGGAACGACCCTGACCGCGTCATCAACGCTCACAACTCTCCACACCTCTCCCTTCATCGCAAAGAGCTCTCCAGTGAACGTCTGGAGGAACGACTCGTCAAGGGTGCCGATGATCTTCCCGGTCGTGATGTCCCTGACCGGGTAGTGCTTCTCGTCAGGTATCATCGAGATGTTCTCGTAGAAGTAGCGCCTCGTTTTTCGTCTCGCCCTCAGAATTGCCCCATCGTAATCGACAACCTTCAGCTCACTCAGAAACCTGCAGAACTGATCGAAAAACTCGAAGTCAAT
>NZ_JBPLZQ010000023.1:0-9019 GCF_054018175.1 Geoglobus sp. | reverse complement strand
TCTGGAGATAGCAAAGGTCTCAGAAATTAAAATAACGCTCTACGGAAAAGGATGATACCATATTGTTCAGGGCTTAAGTTTGGAGGGTGATGGTGGTTCACGCTGCCGCCCTCAGGGACAGGAAGTTCTTTGAGAGAATATAGGGAAAGGATTGACGAAAACGTCAGAATAACATCAATCACAGCATACGAACTGCTTAGAGGTGCATTTTACGTAAAACTCAAGCACGGCAGAGATTACGAGCTGAGACAGATCGAATCGTTCCTCAATGAGATTGAAATCCTGCCCTTCACGTCAAAAGACTCCGAAATCTCAACCAGACTGTGGGCAGAGCTGAAAGAGAAGGGATATGATGTGAACGATGCAGATATTATGATATCTGCAGTGGCGATCAGAGAGCATGAAAGACTATTGACCCTTGATAGTGATTTCGAACTCATCAGACATGTTTCGGAGCTCGACGTGGATGTTGTGGAGTCTGCTGGTTAATTTCCAAGCCCGCTGACGTTCATCCTGAAGCCCCTGAACTCACCAGCTTCGAACAGAGGCTCGATGCTCTCAATCTCTATTTTCATGCCCGAAAGCCTCGAGAAGTCAACGAAATAGGCGTTTCCATCTCTGACAATTACAGATGTTCCCTGAATATCGGCACCACCCTCGACAATCATCACCTTATCCTTCAGAAGAAGAATGTGGAACGACTCATCGAAAACTGTTTTCCCGAACGGCCTGCCCTCCTGCCTGAACTTCTCAAGCAGTTCAAGGCCTTTTGCTATTTCAGAATCATATTTGAACTTTTCCATCAACTCCACGAGCTCGTGCAGGTACTCCGGGTCCGTCCTCGGGTAGTGCTTCTCTCTCTCCGCGATTGTCTTTGCCGGCACGTATCTCAGCAAATTGTATCGCCCACCCCATCACCTTCAGCTCCTCCGGCGTGCGTGCACCCATCATGTACGCCCAGCTTATGTGCGCCGGCTCCAGCCCATCGAATATCTTTATCTTTTCCTGGTCCAGCACAAGCAGCGCCCCGTGCTTCTCAAGGTGTTCATCACAATCTATTTATCCATCCCTTTCTCTCTCCCGAATATGGAACGATCACTTTTCGGTACAAATGGTGTGAGGGGGATTGCCAATACTGAGCTGACAGCAGAGCTTGCTTTAGATCTCGGAAAGACAATTGGCTCTCTCAGGCCCGGATTAATAGCTGTGGGCATGGATGCCAGGATCTCATCCCCAATGCTCAAGTCCGCGGTTCTCGCAGGTATAATGTCTGCTGGTAGTGATGCTGTTGACGTCGGCATCACCCCAACCCCTGCCCTGCAGTATTACGTCAAGGTCTCGAAGGCAAACGCGGGAGTTATTGTGACAGCGAGCCACAACCCGAGAGAGTACAACGGAATAAAGTTTGTAGGTAATGATGGCGTTGAGTTTTCAAGAGAAGAGGACGCTGAGGCTGAAAGAATTCTTCTAAGCAAGAGGTTCAGAAGGGCGAGCTGGAACGAGGTCGGGAGGGTTTTTGAAGACAACGCGAACAGGGTTTACGTAGATGGCATCCTCGAGAGGGTCAATGCCGATGCAATCTCTGAGAAAAGATTCAGGGTTGCCGTGGACTGCGGAAATGGGGCAGCGTCGTTCACAAGCCCTGAAATTCTGAAAAGGCTGGACTGCGAGATGTACACGATAAACTGCTATCCAGACGGCAGGTTTCCTGCGAGGCCTTCCGAGCCGGTTGAGGAGAACGTCTGGCAGCTGAAGGATGTCGTGAAGGCTGTAAAAGCCGACCTCGGTGTTGCGCACGACGGCGATGCTGACAGAGCAACGTTCGTTGACGAGAAGGGAAACTTCATCAGCGAGGATGTTATGCTCGCCCTGATGGCAAAGCATTACGTTGAAAGGAACGGTGGAGGTGTTGTTGTCACGCCGGTCAGCACGTCCAAGTGTGTTGAGGATGTTGTGGTGGAGGCCGGTGGAGAGATTATCTACACCGAAGTTGGCTCTCCGGTGGTTGCCAAGGTCATGAAGGAGAGAAATGCTGTTTTTGGAGGAGAAGGCAATGGCGGTCTTATCTTCCCGGAGCACCTTCTTGCAAGGGATGGAGGGATGAGCCTTGCAAAGGTGCTCGAGCTGATGGCAGAGGAGGGCAAACCGCTTTCGGAGCTCGTGAAGGACGTGCCGAGATACTACACGCTCAAGACCAAGGTTGAGTGCAGAGACAAGAAAAAGCTGCTCGAGGGACTTAGAGCCGAGTTCGAAGACGCTAACTTCACGGACGGGGCGAGAATTGACTTCGAAGACGGGTGGCTGCTCATCAGGCCTTCAGGAACAGAGCCAATAGCGAGAATTTTCGCTGAAGCTAAGAGTGAGAAAAGGGCAAAGGAGCTACTGAACTTCGGACTTGAAAAGGTCAGGAGGATCCTTACACTCTAAGTACTTTTTAATCGTCCCCAGTATCTTCCGTCTGGTGAAGGGTTTCTCTATCATCTCGAGTGCCCCGGCGGCGAGGAGGTCCTTACCCTTGGTTTTGGAGAAGGCAGTTACGCCTATGATCTTTGCATTCGGATCGAGCTTGAGGATCTCCTTCGTCGCCTGCACGCCGTCCATTACCGGCATCTCGACATCCATCAGAACGATGTCCGGTTTTGCGAAGCGATACAGGTCGACGGCCTCCTTTCCGTTTCTTGCAGTCAGCACCTGACACTCGTTTCCGTTGAGCATCATTCTGATGACCTCGAGGACGGCCGGGTCGTCCTCCACCACAAGTATCTTGTGCGTGACCATTCTCCATCCCTCAAACGATAATTGTCATCATCATTATTTAAGCCTTGTCCTTTCCGTGGATAAGGTTATATGCAGGAGAACCCCAATTAACATTCAGCAGCACTTCTGGAGGTGGGTGGTGTGAAGGTTACCTGGCTCGGACACGCGTGCTTTCTGCTTGAGGGAGGCAAGAAGGTGCTGATCGACCCGTTCCTCATCGGAAACCCGCTCGCTCCGGTAAAGCCCGGAGAGGTGGAAGCGGATGTCGTACTGGTGACGCACGGCCACGGAGATCACCTCGGGGACGCGGTGGAAATCGCGAGGAGCAACGACTGTCCTGTCGTGGCCATACACGAGCTCTCCAGAATTCTGTCCTCGAAGGGTGTGGAGGCTGTGGGAATGAATGTCGGCGGAACCGCGAAGGTTTCGGGCGTCTCGATAACGATGGTCAAGGCCTTCCACTCCGCGGACGTCGAGGAGGACGGGGAAATAATATCTGCCGGAGATCCTGCGGGATTCGTGGTCGAGATTGACGGCGTCAGGGTTTACCACTGCGGAGACACCGACGTTTTCGGGGACATGCAGCTGATAGGAGAGCTGTACTCTCCCGACGTCATGCTCGTACCGATAGGTGGCTGGTACACCATGGGAATCAGGGAGGCCGTGAAGGCGGTCGAGCTGGTTAAGCCGAGGTACGTGATTCCAATGCACTACAACACGTTCCCGGTAATCGAGACGGATCCGGAAGAATTCAGGAGAGAGGTCGAGAAAAAGGTGAAGGACGTCGAGGTGAAGATTCTGAAGCCAGGAGAGTCACTGACCGTTCAGTAACCCCTCCTTCTTTTTCCGAGCTTCCCCGGCTGAACTATGCCCAGGTTCTTGGCGCACTTCGGACAGTAGTGCATCTTCAGCTGGAAGGTGTGGACATTCTTCCTGCCCACCATTCTCTCAAGCTCGGGATCAATTCTGAAGCCCCTGTACGCCACGAACGTCTTGAAGCGGGGCACCTTCCTTCCGCAGCCATCACACCTTATTATGTAGTCCTTCCCCCTTGAGCTGCTCTGCTTGTACTCCCTCCTGTAGGGAGCCTTCATGATTAAACATTGACTTCAGGAAAATGTAAATGTTGCGCTCACTTGTAGTGCTGGGGCTGGGGATGGATGTCCCTGATGAGGTCGAAGTCGAAGATGTCGCTCTTTCTCAGGCTCTGACTCAGGTATCCGAGCTCGTGCATGAGCTTTGAAAGCCTCACGGCACTTTCGACGTACTCTTCAGGAAGGGATGAGCAGTACCTCGGACTCAGTCGAATGATATTCGAGATCGTGTCCCTGTCGAGCTCCCTCCTCAGGTAAGCCTCGAGAACGACTGCTGAGTGGTCTGGTGACTCTCTCAAAACGTTGCTCGCCCACTCGTGCTTTATCAGGAAGTCTCTGAGCGTATCGAAGTTGTCCTCGAGAAACTTCCTGCGAACGACGACGCCGTAGTTCGGATTCCACGGCCAGATCGACTCCATGTCCGTGACGAGCCTTGCACCGTACCTCATCGTGAGGACGGCGAGATTCGGCGTGCCGCATGCAAAGTCGAGCTTGCCGTCTATGAAGTCATCGAAGATCATCTCGGCCCAGGGGTAGTTTATCACGTCGAAGTCGGCGCGATCAAGGAAGTGTCTCAGGATCACGTCGTGAATGCTCCCCCTGGAAGGCACACCCACCTTCTTTCCCTCGAGACACTCGGGAAACGTTCCGCACTCCCTCCCGACGATTGCGGTCCCCTCAACGTGGCCTCCGGCTATGCAGACTATGTCGAGCCCGCTGTCGATTCCGAGCATGGCCGGGGTCAGGCCGATGTAGGCAATATCCACCTCGCCACGCTTCATCGCATCAATTATTGCCACGCCAGTCCCGTATATCCTCCACTCTGACCTCACAGCGTTCTTTATCCTGAGCATGTGGGATGTGTGGTAGAGTGTGGAAAGGTACCCGATCCTCATCTGATGGCCTCCATGAACCGTTCTTTTATCTCCTCCGGCTTCAGCGGAATCGTACCAACCCTCGCGTTACCGGGTTTTGCGAGGGCGTGGATGAACACACTACCATCTGTGGTCGCCGCGGTTATTATCTCTTCCGGAGACGTTGCCCTGAAGGTTTTCAGCCCGGCTGCGTAACCGAGCAGAGACAGGTCTGCCTTCACAGTAGCAGTTTTCTGATTTCCCGTACTTCCGTAAGCGGAGTTGTCGATTACGAGGATCTTCAACCCGTTCTCGGACATCAATCCTGCTGTAAATACTGTGGATGGGTTCATGAGGACTGACCCGTCCCCGTCCAAAGACACAACCTCCCTCCCCGTGAGGTTGATTCCGAGTGCTATAGAGGTTGCGAGGCCCATACTGCCGAGCATGTAGAAATTCGTTGGCTGGTCGAGAACTGAGTAAAGCTCCCTGCTCGGATATCCGATGTTGGACACGACAATCCTGCCCTCAAGGTAGTCCCTTATTCCGCTCAGCAGCTCGAACCTCGTGTGCCTCGCCACGCCTCCAGGCAGACTTACGGAAACGTCAGGAAACTCTCTCGGCTCAAAGCGGTCTTCACCTCCAGAGGTCCATATGTCCGGTCTCAGGAGAACTGCGGTGATCCTGCTTTCCTCGTAGGCCATCCTTACAGTTTCCTCGAGCTCGTCGGCGTTTGACCCGTCAAAGACCGTGAAAGCAATATCGAGTGCGTCAAGCAGGCCTGGCAGCTTCTGCCCCATGGGAACCTGAGCAGGAATTTTCTCTCCAAAAACACCTCTCCAGCTAATCAGGATGGGTAGGGGGAGTGAGTACGTCCTTGTAAGACTCATCAGGGCGTTGACCATGTTGCCCACTCCCGAGGACTGAACAATCATGACCGGGCGTTCACCGGCCATGTAGAGCCCGGCAGATATGCCCACACCCTCCTCCTCCCTTGAGAGGAGAACATGCCGGAACTCCTCGGTGACGAGGGATATGAGGTGTCTTATCCTCTCACACGGAAGATACAGGACTCTGCTAACACCTGCACGCCTCAACGCCCTGACGACATCCTCCTCAATCATGGTATCATCTCCAGATCATCACTGCACTCTACCACGCAATCCGGTCTGGCCCTCCTCACTTTGTAGTCCCTCTTTAGGATATTTTTCCCTGACCCGGTGATGTTGACGGCAATTGTGCCCGCTAAATCCACCCTTTCCAGCGCGGCGAGGGCAACCGAGGAGGCCGGAAACGGCTCGATTCCGGTTACCTTTCTGAAGAGCTTTCCTGCTCTTCTCGCCTCAGATTCTGAAATGGCAATCGCTGCTCCACCGGACTCGGACAGCGTATCGTAAAGCCCCCCCGCATGGCCGAATAGGGGCTGCTCGTTGGAGAGGACCTTGGCGTACAGAACCTCGAGGGGGTCGAACTCCGGTTTCTGCACATCCCTCGCCCCCATTTCCCATGCGTCAACAACCGGTGTGAAGGGCGAGTTCTGAGCGACCACGATCTTCGATCGAAATCCAAGCCTTTTCAACCCATCGAAGAACGATATTGCACCAGTACCGCTCCCCACCGACTGGATGTACACGTCGGGTGGCTTCCCCGCGTTTTCCACGAAGGAGTACGCGAGTGTCGAGAGTGAATCCCTCCTGGCAAAACTGAAGCCACCACCCTCGTAAACGACACCTCCCCTGCTCGACGCGAACGATTTTGCAAGACTTGTGGCGTCGCTGTACCCTCCCCTTACCTTGACGAGAACGGCGTTCTCGCTCCTCTCCAATTCAAAAACGCAGTCGAACACCTTTTCAGGAACGAATAGATAAACTGTGACGTCGGGAACGTATTTCGCGAGCTCCATGAAGGCGTTCGCCGTATTCCCAACAGACGACAATGCGATGTTCTTTCCCGCCTCTTCGGCATACTTCAGCGAGACGATCGCTTCGAGCTCCTTGAACGTGCAGGTCTTCATCCTCACGTTGTGCTCGGGAGAATACCCGTTCAGAATGAAGTACACATTAGCATTGTACATGTCAGAGTACTCCTCACTGCAGAACACAGTCGGAAACTCGGAATAGTCGTCCACAGCACCACTCACGGGCAGATACCTCATGTACCTCCACAGGCCCGGACCACCAAACTCAACTCTGGTCAGGTACTCGGTTTTAACTATGGAACTGCACCCAGTTGGACAGGAAAAGGAGAATCCAGCGTCCTGAAATACTCTGCCACACCTCGGGCATTTTAGCAGGTATTTCATCAAGCATACATTTTCGGGAGGTTTTAAGCTGTTTCGATTGGCTGATTTCTCATGCAAAATGCCCACACTGTGGCTGGTTTACACTCACATTTTCTGGGCATCAGGTGTTCGGACACACATTCAGAATCCTATTCAATTTGATATTAATTATTTTAATTTTCAAATAAATAAATTATAATTTAATGCCACTTAATATTATTTTTGTAATCAAATAATAAAATACTATTATCTAAATAATTTATTCAATTAATTGAATCTATTAATTTTCATTTAATAAATAATATAAATATATCACAATTAAATTGACTTAAGAAACTCGCCAAACCGTTTATTCCATAAATCATGAAATGGAAACACATCAGGAGAGACATAACAGCACATCATGAATGGGTTGATGCAGTTACCCCCCCTTGAACACACCATATTTCCTGTATTCATACTATTCCTGGAACGACTGAGTTCCCAGGTTTGTCAAGTTTAGGACAACCTAACTTTCTGTTATTACAGGAATTTTGTAACATAATTATGCAAGCGTATTAATAATTGTTATTGAATTAATGGATATACAAAATATATAATAAAAGATATCTATTAAAAATTGCAATATATTTTAATTATATTTTACAAATTAAATAATAAATATTTATTTCATATAATTTAATTGAAATAAAAATATTATTTTTTAAATATTTAACATATCGAATTTTTTATTCGATTTGTGAGTGTCCGGTCGAGTGGTGTGGGCAGATCGAGAACGTGAAATGGCTTGGAATGGTGAGTTGACAAGAAAAAAGAACAGACAGGAGTGTTTCAGATGGGGCAGGCTAAAGCAACTCGCCAACAAAGGAGCAGCCGTTGCACCTCGGACATCCAGAGCGAAATCTGGGAACGGTCTCTTCTGAGTCGGAGAGAGTTTCTTTCACGTCTCTTAGCACGCTCAATTGATAACGGATGTCCGGACTGGATGAACTCGTGAAAGGAGGGGGTCTGTAGGGAACAATGAAGGGGTACACGGCGTGTTCGAGCATCGTTTTGAGACCGTGAATTATGGACTCCCTGCTCTCGCCAAGGCCTGTCAGGAGCCATGATGAAACGTTCCACTCTCCAAAAACGTCAACCGCGGCACTCCACGATTTGAGATATTCATCCACACCCGGTTTGCCTGGGACAACCCTCTTCCTGAGCAAAGGGTCGAATGTTTCAACGTGTATTCCGATACTGTCAGCCCCGCTTTCGTACAGGAGTTCAAGAAACTCCCTTCCGACCGGTTCAACCTGAACGTGAACCGGAATATCCACCTCGGCCTTCACCGCCTTTACCACCTCTGCGAGCCTGACTGCACCTTTGTCTGGCGTAGGGGCAGTTCCTGTCGTGAGTGTGAGGTGTCTGTTCCTGTCCTCTTCATAGGCAACTCTGACTGCCCTGGCGACCTGTTCCGGGTTTTTGTCAGCTACGGCACCGGACAGGTTTTGCTGAATGCTGCAGAAGGAGCACCTCATCCCATTCTGCCAGTGTACGCACTTTCGTGAAACCGCAGAAACGAGCGTATCGTATCCGTCGAGTGCAACTATTCTTCCAGCTGAGATTCCGTCAATCGTCTGATCGTAGTACTCGGCTTTCGGAAACTCCACCGTACCGATGGTCTCTCCACTGTAGGCTAAGTGGTAGTCCTCGTCTTTTTTCTCTATTACGAACGGAGAGTTCCGCGCATAGCTCTGCAAAACGGGTGCGGAAACAACAGACTCTCCAATCCTGAACCCCAGCCCACCGGTTGGACCGCCACCACCTCTTCTCAATGGCCTCCGATCGGCCCTCACCCCGTAGATCAGAAGTTTGAGCTTGGTTTCGGCGTCAAGCATGCACCTCAACCGCCTTATCTGGATTGTCGGAAAATGCAACGCTCGCAAGAGCACCAATGATGCCTCTCTCACCGGTCACCTCAATAAGCTCCACTCCCTGCTTTTCGGCAACGGCTCTCGCCTCCTCAAGTGAAACGATTCTCTGCTTGACGG
>NZ_JBPLZQ010000022.1:0-2698 GCF_054018175.1 Geoglobus sp. | reverse complement strand
TTCATCTCACATCACCTCTGATCACCAGTATGTGCTCAGAGGCAATAGGTCTTGGGGGTTAAAACGAGGTGTGAAGTGAAGAGGAGATGTTTCAGAACGGTTTATTGAATGAGGGGATGGTTCAAATTATCAAAGCAATCCCCTGGAGAAGTGTCTCCAGGAAAAATCCCTCACCTGTTCCGTTTTTTCACCTCTCCTTATCCAGACCCCCTTTCCCCTCACAACCTCACCAACTACCGTAAACTCGATTTCCAGACTGGAGATTTTATCCCTATCAATCGTGAAGATGAGTTCGTACTCCTCACCAGAGTTCATTGCTATGAGGTGTTCATCAAGCCCGTTAATCCTGCAGAATTCCCTGACCTCATCTGAAATCGGAAGCTCCTCTTCCCAGATCACAATTCCTGCACCGCTTGCCTCACTGATGGCCCTGAGTTCCTTCACCATCCCATCGCTTATGTCAATCGCACACCTGGAAAAGTCCGTCAGCTTCACACCCTCCTCAACCCTCGCAACCGGTCTCAGGAATTTTTCGTACAGCTTCTTTCTGAGCCTTTCGTCAGCTTCAATTCCCTTCAGCTCAATTAACAGCGCCGATAGAGGTTTTCCAAGCTCTCCAGTAACGCACACAAGCTCTCCGGGTCTGGCATTTTTCCTGAGCATCAGCGACTCTGCCATACCCACTGCGATACCGTCCAAGATCAGCTCATTTGACTGGTTCGTGTCGGCAGAGATTAGGCTCATCCCGTACATCTCCAGTCCCCGCTGGATTCCCCTGAACAGCTTTCTCGCAGACCTTTCATCGCTTTCCTTCAGCCCCACGGAGAACGCAAAGTAAAGCGGTCTTGCCCCCATCGCAGCAAGGTCGCTTGCATTCATTGTGACCACCCTGAAGCCAACATCCTCCGGAGACATCGAGGCCACAACATCCGTTGACTCCACCAGCATGTCGTTTGTTATGACGAGCCATCCGTCCCCAGCCCTGAATGCCCCGGCATCATCGCCGAAGACCTCAGATTTTCGCATTATCTCGCCGAATCCTGCCCGTATTATGTCCTCTTCCATCCAACCACCCTCAAACAGTCTGGGGGAACGTGGTCGGCGGTGAAAACTCTGCCCTTTTTCCTTACGTCAATTCCTCTTTCAGCCATCCTTCTGGTGTCAATTTCCATGAGAACGGGAGTGTTCGAGTGCCTCATTCCAACCTCAATGGCCTCTTCAGGTGTTGCGGTCATGTGCACCTCCCTCCTCCTCATCGGGAGCAGACCGGATTTCAGAATTGAAGCGAGATTTTCCGGTGAGGTTGCATGATACAGTTTTTCAGGGATGCTTTTATCCTCGGTCCACCCCACATCAACATCCACGCTGTGACCGTACCTCGCCCTTATTTTCCCGTCGCTGATTTCAAACCTCCTCTTTCTATCCAGCTCGACTATTGCCCTGAGTTCCACCTCTCCGATTCCGTACCTCTCTTTCAGAATGCCAAGCACGTCTTCAAGCCTGGCATAACCTCTTCTGTCCAGTTCAATCCCGAATCTGTCAGGATAGTGTCTCAGCAGACCGCTCAGGAACCTGCTGATCCTTACCCTGTCCCTTCCCTTTATCAGAACTCTTCCCCTCCCGCAGCCACACCTGTCCTCAAAGAATCCGCAGCTCTCGCAGTACCCCGCATCCACAGAATCCAATCAACACTGAAGGATAAATACGTGACGTTACATCCTCTTTCTGTGATGGATGTAAAGGCTCTCAATGAAATCGGGAAGTTCCTCGACCGAGTGGATGTATCTGCCCGTTATTGCCGAAACTCCTTCCCAGATTCCGGTATTCGCGTTCTTGAAGAGCTCGGAAAGCCTTGCCTTGAGCTTCCTGCCCCTCCCATCCCAGTCCGTGAATATTACCACCTTCCTGTTCCCGACTGCATCTGCAATCGAGTGGTTTGACGCTGCTGAGGCCTCAAGCACATCTCCCTCGATACCCAGCTTTCTGAGGGCGAGCGCGTCCCTCCTTCCCTCAACGACTATGACCGCCCCTCTCTCAGACTCGATCCTCAGCTCCTCCAAAAGTTTGAGCAGCTTCTCAAATTCTCTCAATCCGAGCATAGACCTCCTCTTCGCTGAGCCCCTTCACCACAACAACCTTCTCCCTCGACCTGTGTCCAGACGTTATCTCAACCTCCGCCCCGAAAAACTCTGACAAAAGTTCCTCCACTTCCCTGTTGGCCTTTCCACCCTCCGGTGGAGCGCTCACCCTCACAACAAGGGCTTTCTTCCACTCGTCGTACCCTGCAACCCCGGCTTTCTTGGACTTCGGAATTACGTGAATTCTGAGCGTCACCTTCACACTCCCTGTTGGAGCTCGAGACTTTAAAGGTATTCTCACTTCGGGAAGATTGCAATTCTGCCGTTCACCTCGTGCACCTCGACCTCCATGCCGTAAACCTCGCCTATCGTTTCGGCGGTCAGCATTTCACGCCCACCAACTCCACAGATTCTCCCGTCCCTTACCATAACTATCCTGTCCGCGTACATTCCCGCGATCGTGAGGTCGTGAGTGGCGATTACAGCCGAAATTTCCCTCACCCTCACGAGTTTTGTGAGCAGTCTCATCACCTCGTGCTGACTCCTTATGTCCAGATTGTTCGTCGGTTCGTCCAGCAGCACCCTGGGCTCCTGTGCCATCGCTCTGGCTATTGCCACCT
>NZ_JBPLZQ010000021.1:0-2841 GCF_054018175.1 Geoglobus sp. | reverse complement strand
GCTTTGGAGGTGTGGCGAGCATTTTCGGCTTTCCCCTTCTCTGGCTTACGTTTCTCAACATTCTCGTCGGGATAATTATCGCATACGCCGTGGTTGGGAAACGGGTCAGGAAGAAGGGGCTTGAGGTTAACGCCCTTACCTTCCCGGAGCTGATGGGGAAGATATACAATTCCAGGTTCATTCAGATGTTCTCCGGGCTGATAATCTTCGCCTTCATGCCGCTCTACGCCGGGGTAGTGCTCATCGGTGCAGCGAGGTTCATAGAGGTTTCGCTGAACATAGACTACAACCTCGCGCTCTTCATCATGGCGCTGATAATCGCGGTATATGTCGTATACGGGGGACTCATAGCCGTGGTTTACACGGACGCGTTTCAGGGCACGATAATGCTCGCGAGCATGATATTTCTGCTTGTAATGACCTACGCGTGGTTCGGCGGAATAGTTCAGGCTCATGAAACGCTAACATCTCTAAATCCCGTGGCCATCAAGGTGTTTGCAGAGAAGATTCCCGGATACACGGGGTGGACGAACTTCCCCGAGCTTGGCAGCGCTGCATGGTGGACGCTCGTCTCGTCGCTCATACTCGGCGTGGGCATCGGCGTTCTCGCCCAGCCGCAGCTCGCCGTGAGGTTCATGACCGTGGCAAGCGATAGGGACCTGGACAGGGCCGTGCCGATTGGGAGCATATTCATCTTCTTCACAGTGGGAACAGCCTTCATAGTCGGCTCTCTCAGCAACGCTTACTTCATGTAGACGGTCGGCAAGCCGTCAATTGCTGTTGCGGGAGGAAATGTCGACAAGGTGATACCGGCGTACATCAACTCGTTCATGCCCGACTGGTTTGTTGCGGTGTTTCTTGTAACGCTGCTCGCTGCAGCCATGTCCACGCTGAGCAGCCAGTTCCACACAATAGGCAGCGCACTCGGAAGGGATGTGTTCCAGGCCGGTTTTCTCAAAGGGAGGTACGATGAGAGGACCGTGCTGATAACGAGGTTCGCCATAGCGGTGGGAATTCTGTTCAGCATCTTCCTCGCGTACATCCTGCCGCCGGGAGTTATTGCGAGGGGTACCGCGATGTTCTTCGCTCTCTGCGCCTCGTCGTTCCTTCCTGCTTACATAGGCGGGCTCTACTGGAGCAGGGCGAGCTCAGCAGGAGCCAAGGCAAGTATAATTGTGGGTTTCGCGACTTCAATGATATACATCGCCTTTTTCCACATAAAGGAGTCCAAGGCTCTTGGAATCGCGAAGATGCTCTTCGGAAAGGACGCTCTCGCAGGGTTTCCGTGGACGGTGATCGACCCGATGGTGATCGCCCTACCGCTTGCAACGCTGACCTTCGTGATCGTGAGCCTGCTCAGCAGGGAGAACCCTTCAGGTAGTTGAACTCCGCTTCCTCAATTTTTACCCTTTTGAATTCGCCTATTTTTCCTGATCTGACTATAACTGGCCTGTATGAATCCATTCTCGACAAAAACGTTCCGTTCTTCCCTGTTTTCGTTATCAGGACGGTTTCCGTTCTTCCAATGAATTTCAGGTTGTTCTCGAGCCCGATCTTTCTCGTGAGCTCGGTCAACTTCCTGCTCCTCTCCTTCTTTACCCAGTCAGGAATGTCCTTCAGCCTGTAAGCCGGGGTACCCCTTCTCGGAGAGAAGCGGGTTATGTTGACTATGTCCGGTCTCGTCCTCTCGATCAGCTCGTAGCTCTTCCAGAACGCCTCCTCGGTCTCCGTGGGAAATCCCACGATTATGTCCGTCGAGACCACCACGTCGTCAAAGCTCCTCCTGAACTCCTCAACAACGTGCTCGTAGTCCTCTGAGGTGTGACCCCTCCTCATGTCCTCTAAAACCCTATCGTCTCCGCTCTGAACCGGTATGTGGAGGAACTTGTAGATCTTCTCGCTGCTGAACGCGTTTATCAGGTCGTCGAGGATTGCAGCTGCGTGCTGGGGGTTCATCATGCCCACCCTGACCCTGAAGTCTCCCCCTATCTCGGCTATCCTGTCAAGGAGCTCTGCGAGGTTCGTCCCCCTGTCGAGTCCGTATGCACCGGTGTCCTGAGAGGTGAGCTGTATCTCCCTGTATCCAGCTCTGACTGCCATCTCCACCTCTCTCGCAATGCTCTCAACCGAGAAGCTTCTCAATCTCCCCCTCGCGATCTTTGTGGCGCAGTAGCTGCAGCTCCCGAGGCAGCCCTCGGAAATCGAGACTATCGCTATGGCGTTTTCGTTAAGCCTCCTCTTGTACGCACAGAGCTCGGACTTGTCCACCGACGTCACCTCAAGGATCTCCACCCTCTCTCCTCTTGCAACTCCCTCGACGGCCTCAGAGATCCTGTGAACGTTGTCGGGACTGACGAGGGCGTCGCAGACATCTCCAAGAGCCTTTCTCGAAATTCTCGACAGACAGCCCGTTGCTATCACCTTCTTGCCGCTGTTCTTCAGCTCCCTGATCCTCCTGACGATTTTCCTCTCGGTGAAGTCTATCACTCCGCACGTGTTCACGACCACGACATCTGCCTCATCAGGAGCTTCGACCAGGTCGTGTTTCTGAGAGAGTATACCCCTCATTATGTCCGTGTCGGCCTGATTCGTCGTGCAGCCGTACGTCTCGATGTAAACCCGCATTCCACATGCCATGATTCGCTCTGAATATTAACCTTAACCCTCAGGATAGTTTTAAATAATTAATAGCCAAAAATTTAGCATGGCGCTGGGAGTTGAGGGTCGGAGTATTACCGAGGTGAGGCCAGAGGAAATAAACAGGGTCTGGCTGAAGCACTATGACGAGTGGGTTCGCGATTCTCTCGAATATCCGGAGGTTCCGCTTTACGCTCTTCTGGA
>NZ_JBPLZQ010000020.1:0-24358 GCF_054018175.1 Geoglobus sp. | reverse complement strand
CGGGCTCGGGAGCGGTACGCAGATGAGCCTCGCTGTTGGCAGGGCGTACTGCCTGCTTAACGGCATAGACATGCCCGTTCGGGAAATGGCAAAGTTCACAGGCAGGGGCGGCACGTCTGGCATCGGAGTTGCCGCGTTCGAGGTGGGGGGGTTCATAGTCGACGGCGGTCACTCGAGGAGAGAAAAGCAGAACTTTTTACCGTCGTCCTTCAGCAGGGCCGAACCCGCTCCCGTGATATCGAGACTCGAGTTTCCTGAGGACTGGGACATTTACCTGTTCATCCCCGAGGGAAAGGGCTTTTACGGAATGAGGGAGAAGGACCTGTTCGAAAGGAACACGCCAGTTCCGCTGCAGGAGGTAAGGGAGCTGTCACACGTGATCCTGATGAAGCTCCTGCCGTCAGTGGTGGAGAGGGATCTCGACAGCTTTGCGGATGCAGTTTACAGGATACAGCACCTCGGATTCAAGAAGGCAGAGATCATGCAGTACGGCGAGGTGATCCGCGGGCTGATAGAGGAGCTGAAAGATTACGGTGCCGCGGGAATGTCCTCCACCGGCCCGACCGTGTACTTCATAGGCGACAGGGGAGGGGTGAGCACCGGAAAAGACTACCTCTCCGAGAAGGGGTTCGACGTGGAGGTTTTGAAAACTGTAGCGAGGAACAGGGGGGCTGAAATTGAGGTATAACCTGTGGTTTGGAGTTTACGAGGACGGAAGCATCAGGAAGAGCGATAATCTCGAAAAATCGTTTCAGAACGCCTACAACGACGAGCCTTTACCATTCTCTGTAAGCGAGGTGGGGCTGAGGGTTTTGGGGGAGAGGTACTACCCCACGCTTAGGAGAGTCGCGATAAGCGTGGCTCAGGCCGCTGTCGAAAGAGAGCTAAGGAGAGAGGATCGATATGTTATCGCACTGGTGAGAACGCTTGACGAAATAAACAACACTGCAAACCTGCTGGAAGAGAAGCTCAGGGAGCTGAAAGAGGTTAAGGAGAGCGAACTCGTCAGGGAGTTCGAGGAAAAGATACTCGAGCTGAAGAGATTCAGAGGATCCATTGAAAGAGAGATCGAGAGCGTTATGAGGAAGATAGCACCGAACATAAGCGAGATCGTTGGAGAGAAGGTGGGTGCGAGGCTTCTCGAAAGAGCCGGGAGTCTCGAGAAGCTGGCCGAGATGCCTGCGAGCACGATACAGGTCATAGGGGCAGAAAAATCGCTGTTCAAGG
This sequence comes from Geoglobus sp., assembly GCF_054018175.1. Taxonomy (NCBI): domain Archaea; kingdom Methanobacteriati; phylum Methanobacteriota; class Archaeoglobi; order Archaeoglobales; family Archaeoglobaceae; genus Geoglobus; species Geoglobus sp. Next base: position 23,131 of record NZ_JBPLZQ010000020.1, on the reverse strand, counting down.
CTCTTGCGAGAATGAGAAAGGGAAGAAAGGCGAAGGTTCCGAAACACGGAGTGATATTCCAGCATCCATTCATAAAGACCCTGCCCAAAAAGAAGAGAGGAAAGATGGCCAGGTTCATGGCCGGAAAGCTTGCCATAGCGGCGAGAGTGGATTACTTTAAAGGTGAACTCAATGAAAAACTTTCCGAGGAGGTAAGGAGGAAGTATGAGCAGCTTTCAAGGAAGTGAAATTCTCCACAACGTGTTCGTTGGTGAGGTTGAGGGAAGGAGGAGGCTCTTCACGAAGTCAGCGTATCCGCCTCACTACGGGGAGAGGAAGATAGGTGAATACAGAGAGTGGATTCCGCAGAGAAGCAAGCTCGGTGCGCTTCTCATAAAAGGAGAAAGGGTGAGAATAAAGAGAAACATGAAAATGCTGTACCTCGGGTGTGCGAGCGGGACGACCGTGAGTCACATCTCAGACATTCTCGATAGAGGAATAATTTACGGCGTCGAGTACTCGGCAAAGCCGTTCCAGAAGTTTCTGGAGCTTGCTATGGAGAGGAAGAACATAATCCCGATTCTCGGTGACGCCGGAAAACCGGAGAGGTACAGCGGGATAGTTGAGAAGGTCGACTTCATATACCAGGACATCGCCCAGAGAAACCAGGTTGAAATCTTCCGCAAAAACTTCGAGTTTTTCGCCAAAGATAACGCGGAGGGGCTAATTTTCGTCAAGGCGAGGAGCATAGACTCCACAAGAGATCCGGAGGAGGTTTACGCGGGAGTTATCGAAGAACTCGAGAGGAGCTTCGACATTCTCGGGAAAGGTGACCTGGACCCCTACCACAGGGACCACATCTTCGTTTACGTAAGGTGGACGAGATGAGGCAGAGGTTCGTCCTCGACACCACGGCGATTACCGACACCGGGATGAGGGTCAAGGAGGGTTACGAAACCCTCTGCGATTCGGCAAGCGACATTCTCGACCTGATTGCGAAGGCAAGACTCAGGCTGGACATAAGCTGCTACGTACCCTACCCGTCAGTTTACACGGAGCTAACAAGCTTTTTCAAGAGGTACGGTTGCGAAAAAGAAGTATTCATAAAGCTTGACACATGGCTCGTAAAGAAAACCCCGAACAGGTACGAGGTCAAGATACCTGCGGAGATCTTTCACGAGTACATAATAACCATGCGGCAGAAAATTAACAAGGCGAGGAGGATAGCCGAGGACTTCATGTGGGAGAGCTCCGCCCTCGGCCTGAAGTACGAAAAAAAGGACGAGCTGAGAGACGAGGTGGGGGAGCTCATATCGAAGTTCAGGGACAAGTACAGGGAGGTGATGAGGCACGGCGTGCTGGACTCCTCGCCCGATCTCGACGTTCTCCTGCTTGCCAAGGAGCTCGACGCGGCAGTGGTTTCGAGTGACGAGGGGATAAGAAGGTGGAGCGAGAGAATGGGACTCAGGTTTGTGGAGGCAAAGAAGTTTCCCCGAATGCTGAGAGAATACCTGAGACTCGTGGAGGGTGATGAAGGTGAGGATTGAGAGGCCGAGAGGTACGAGAGACTTTTTGCCGGACGAGATGGAGAGGAGGAGGGCCATAGAGAACATTATGAGGAGGGTTGCGGAGAGCTTCGGGTACAGAGAAGTCGCCACTCCAACATTCGAGCATCTCGAGCTGTTCACGCTCAAGTCCGGAGAGGGCATAGTGGAGGAGATCTACGCCTTCAAGGACAAGTCCGGAAGGGACCTTGCCCTGAGGCCCGAACTCACCGCTCCGGTAATGAGGATGTTCGTCAACGAGTGCTCGGTGATGCCGAGGCCACTTAGGTTTTACTACTTCGCCAACTGCTTCAGGTACGAACGTCCCCAGAAGGGCAGGTACAGGGAATTCTGGCAGTTCGGGGTTGAGCTGATAGGGAGCGACAGGCCGGAAAGTGACGCGGAGGTAATCTACCTGGCCTACAGGATTCTGAGGGAGCTCGGAGTGGAGTTCACGCTCCACGTTGGGCACGTTGGTCTCCTGAGGGAAGTGCTGAAGGACGTTGGCGAAAAGGACAGGGCGATGAGGCTGATAGACAAGAAGGACTGGGACGGGCTGAGAAGCCTGCTGAAATCAGAGAACAGGGGCGATCTTTACGAAACGGTCGTTCAGCTCTCCAGTGCCGCAGACTTCGAGAGTGCCAAGGAAGTATTTCCGGACTTCGACTACTCGCACCTCGAAAGGGTCGCGGAAATCCTCGAATCTCTCGACGTTGAGTTCGAGCTCGATTTCGGGATCGCCAGGGGGCTCGACTACTACACGGGCGTAGTTTTCGAGATGTACGCCGAGGGTCTGGGGGCGCAGAGGCAGGTCTGTGGTGGGGGCAGCTACAGGCTGGCAAAGCTCTTTGGGGGAGATGACGTCCCTTCGACAGGATTTGCCATCGGATTCGACAGAGTTGCCGAGGTGTGCAGAGTGGAGGCTGTGAAAGGGAGAACCGCAGTCGTAATTGGATTTGGCGATCACGTCAGGGCACTAAGGGTTGCTGATGTCCTGAGGAGAGCAGGCGTCCGGGCGATTGTTGATGTCATGGGCAGAAACGTGAGGAAGCAGCTCAGCTTTGCAGACACCATAAATGCGGATTACGCAGTATTTGCTGGAGAGGAGGTTGAGAGGGGATTTATTACAGTTAAGGACATGAAGAGCGGAGATCAGGTGGAGGTGAAGCTCGAGGACGTGAGCTCGTTTTTCGGCTGACCTGTCCGGCGTTTCGGAAACAGTTATATTTCTTAAAAACAGAGTTCCACTGTGAAGCCAGAAAAGAGTTCCAGGACCGAGGGAAAGGACGTTCCCGATGAGGTGGATGAGCTGCTGGAGAAAGTCGCAAACTCCCAGCTAAGGGCAGATTACAGAAAGAGCCTCGGTAAGGAGTACGTCAGGCGGAGCTGGGACGTTGAGATAAAGAAGATCTTCAAAAAGAAGTGAGGAGCAAACTTCAGGTCTCAATCTTCCTGCACTTCCCCGCCATTGCGAGCGCCCTCTCCTTCTCGTCCCTCCCTGCGAAGTGAATGTGCAGCGGCCTGTTTCCGAGATTTTCCCTGATCTCGGCCTCTATCCTTTTTCTCTCCCTCTCGTCAGGGACGTCCCTCGATATGACGAGCACGTCGACGTCCCATGCTTTCTCCAGCTCACCCCTCGCCACACTCCCCACGAGGTAAATCTCCACATCCCTCAGCTTTTCGGCAATCATGCCCGCAGCATGACTCACCCAGCTTTCCCAGTTCCTGATGCTGTCCTCCCACCTCCTGAACTCAGAATCGACGTATTCCTCCAGCCTCCTTCCGGTCACCAGCCTGTAAACCAGCTCAATGAGGAATGAGCCGATCAGCAGTGCTGCGAAGACCTCAAGGTTTTTCGGAGAGGTTACGGCCATCCGGTACATCAGCACCCCGAGGGCGAGAAGCGTCATCAAGGCACCCATCAGCACCACTGCAGGGTTTGCCTTAATCTGGTTCCTCAGCCTGAACGCCGCAACGTTGACGGCGAGGAATATCAGGAGGAACCCACCGCTCCCTGCTATCGAAATGGACTCGAGACTCACCGTGTTCGCGAGGATGGCAGAGATCACCCCAACCACCACCAGCCCCTCGTAGGCCTGCTTCCACACCTTTCGCTCCATCCCCTCCGGCAGCTGCCCGTACTTTGCAACCATGTAGCTCGCTCTCGCGGTCCCGTAAAGCGTGGCGTTTATGGCGGAGCTTGTGGACGCGAGAGCCGCAAACGTTATCAGCCAGAACCCGAGGTCTCCAAGGACCGGCTTGGCTACAGCCGCAAGCGCGTAATCCCTTTCTCTCACGATCACGTCGAAGGGCAGAGTGCCAACAGTGACCAGAGCTATCAGGACGTAAACTGCGATCACCACGATGACTGCAGAGAAATACGCCTTGGGAAGGATGGATGGGCTCTCAACATCCTGCGCGGAGTTGGCTATGAGCTCGAACCCCTCGTATGCGAGGAAGATTATCATCCCGCCGGCAACCACGGTTACGCCATCAGGCCACGTCGAGGGAGAGAGCCTCTGCCAGTCAACAAACGTCATGCCAAGACCTGCTACCAGCAGAAGCACTGCAAGCTTGAACCCCACAAGCAAATCCTCGGCTTCACCGCTCACCACAGCCCCGTAGGCGTTCACAACCATGAACGCAAGTATGACGAGGGTTATCATGACGTGCCTGAGCACCGCGCTCTCTCCAGCGACAGCAGAGGAGTAGCTCCCGAACGCGTAGGCGTAAAGCGCTATCATTACCGTGTAGCTCAACAGCAGCATGACGTTCAGACCACCGGACAGGATTCCGGGACCGAACGCCTTTACGAGGAACTCTATCGTACCACCCCTGCTCGGGTACCTCACTGAGAGCTTCGCGTAGGAGTATGCAGTTGTCAGGGCGATAAGACCGGCCAGAAGGAATGCGAGCGGTGCGGCACTTCTGGACAGCTCGACGCTCAGGCCGAGAACCGCGAAAATGCCGCCGCCAATCATTCCGCCAACACCTATGCTGAATATCTCCCTGAACCCGAGCCTGCCTTGATCGTCGCCTGGCATGCTGAAACACCTGTCAGGGCACTAAACACGATTCCGCAAGTTAAGTCTCAAGGCCACCGGAAATACCTTCCGGTCCATGTTTTAAAGCATGCGGTTTTGGGAGGGAGTGCAGAGGATTCAAAGGGTTTTTATAAACACGGTTCACAGTCTCACCGATGAAGATCGCTCTCATTGGTGGCACGGGAAACATTGGAGAAGGGCTTGCGTTTAGGCTGAAGCTGGCAGGATACGACGTTATAATCGGATCACGAAGTGAGGAAAAAGCGAGAAAAAAGGCGGAGCACTTCAATTCACTCGTCGAAAGTCTCGGCGGGAAGGGAGACATTGCCGGGATGCTGAACGAGGATGCTTCACTCGTTGCGGATGTTTGCGTTATAACGATACCCTGGAAACACGCGTTCGAGACCGTGGAGAGGCTCAGGGAGAACCTGGCCGGAAAGATCGTTGTCTCACCAATCGTCCCCATGACTGTCGAGAACGGTGTTTTCAGGTACACGCCTCCAGAGGAGGGATCAGCGGCGTTGAAGCTCGCCAGAATCCTCGACAGGAGCAGAATAGTAGTGGCTTTCAACAACATTCCTGCCAGGAGGTTCGCGAACCCTGAAGAGAAGTTCGAGTGGGATGTCGCGGTTTGCTCCGACGACGAGGAGGCAAAGAAAATGGTTCTGGAGATCGTTTCAAAAATAAAGGGTCTCAGAGGTTTCGACGCTGGCGGCCTTGAGAACTCCGCGACCGTTGAGGCGCTGACACCACTGCTGATCAACCTCGCAAAGAGAAATAAAACAAAGGAGCTCGGAGTGAGGTTCGTTTAGGTGAGCATCTTTTCCTCCCACTCCTTCAGGTACGCCGAGCTCTTGCTCACGTCGGCAAACAGCTGCGATGCCCTTTCCACGTCCTCGACCTCGATTTTTCCGGCGTTCCTTATCTTCGCCAGCTCGTTGGCTGGAGCGAGAAGCTGAATGGCGTACCTCAGGCTGTTGTTCTCCCCGATCTCTGTGAGCATCTCGAGGGCCCTGTCGTCGATCAGCAGCCCCATCTCAGCGGCCCTCGTCTCGATGATCATCCTGATCTCCTCCCTGCTGTAGGGCTCCGTAGTTATTATGAGCAGTCTGTCGAGAAGGTCGAGCGGTATCCCGTGTGGTGATGTGTCATCCGTACCCCTTATTTTCGCGAAGCCCCTGTTTGAGGCGAGTATTATTATCGGAGCCATCTCGCTTTCCATCGCCCTGTTCATGAAGGCAAAGAGCTCGATGTCCATCAGGTGAGTCTCGTCTATGAACAGGACTCCAGGGATCAGCTCTGCCATTCCCTGCTCTATCCACTCCTTCACCTGCTCGTCAACAGCCTGCCTGATCTCGTTGTCAATCTCCCTGCTCTCAGAAGTGAAAAGACTGAATATCGTGCTCCTCTTTGCCCTCGCCTCGTCCAGATCGTGCAGGGTTACGACGTAGGTGAACTCCTTGTCCTTTTCGACACTTCCATCTGGAACCTCTACGACCTCCTCGTCATCGATGTCGAACCTCCTCTGCGAGGAGCTCCTACCGAGCCTCGTCACCCTGCCCGTCTCCTTGTCTATCACTATGACGTCTCCCTTGGAAATTCCGGCGTAGAGGAACTGCATTGCAATTCTGCTTCCAACGCTGAACCTCCTCTTCTCACTCTTTGTGGCAAGCGTCACCGTCGCAGACTCAGGAACCTTCTGGGTCGGGTTGTAGGGGTTGGGCACCATGTTGTAGTCGAGCTCGACCACCTCGCCCTCAAGCACCCTCCTCGTATCCCGGATTCTCACTCCTATGGCCTTCCTCATCGTCTGGTAAAGCGCCTCCGTTTTCTTCATCTCGCTGCTGTAGAACTCGCTCGCAGATACCTGAACGAAGGGTATGTCCCTGCCAAGCTCCTTGCTTATGGCAACGGCTATGGCCGTTTTTCCGGTTCCTGGTGGCCCGGCAATCAGTATACCCCTGCCAGCCATCTTTCCCTCTTTTATCAGTCTGACGATTATCCCTGCCGCCTCTCTCGCCCTCTTCTGCCCTACCAGCCCACCTCCCGTCTCCTTAGCTCTCAGGTTTTCATCCAGGCCCAGTCCGGTTATGTGGGAGTGAGCGCTGTACCTCTCGAACTTTGTCGCGATCTCCCTGATCTCCTCCATAACCGTCACCCAGACATCAATGGATTAGAGTTTCAATATATAGTTTTCCCACAGCAGAGGGCCGGAGCGCTCATGAGTGCGAAAGAAATATTTGATGCCCAGCCCAGATCAGACATCATGAAGAGGGAGCTGGTGTCATCCCTGCTGATAATTCTCCTCCTTATTGCTCCTGCAGCATCCCAGTTCGAGAACTTTACAGAAAGAAAAATAAAGGCCGTTGCTGTCGTAAGCGGCGAGAACAAGGGTGCGACCATAGACATCACGGTCGTTGTCACACCCGGAGACGGCAGGGTTTTCGTGTCGGTCTCTCCGTTCACCGAAATCGACATGCAGGGCAGCGCACAGCTTGCCGCCCTCACGGCGTGCGACCTGACCGGCAAGGACTTCCTGAACTACGACTTCTTCTACACAATCGAGGCAAAATCAACGATCGTCGGTGGGCCTTCTGCGGGGGCCGTGATGACCATCGCGACGATTGCTGCGCTGGAGAACCTCACGCTGAGAAACGACGTGTTCATGACCGGGATGATATACCCCGACGGAACAATCGGACCTGTCGGTGGAATCCCCTACAAACTCGAGGCAGCCGCTGACAGCGGTGCAAAGATATTTCTGATACCGAAGGGGCAGAGGTACGTCAAGGTGCAGGAGACCAGGGAGGTCAGGAAGGGGCCTTTCGTGATAATCAGCCCAGAAACGAAGACCGTGGATCTCGTCGAGTATGGAGAGAAGCTGGGCGTAAAGGTTGTGGAGGTGGAGACGATCAACGAGGCCCTCAGGTACTACGCAGGAGTGGAGCTCAGGCAGGAGGAGGGGAAGCTCACGCAGGAGAGATACTCCAACCTGATGAAGATCCTGGCAGACAAGATGAAGGAGGACGCGCTCTCACTCTATCCGGAGTTCGAAAAGGTTGCTGACAGCGACGCTAAGGAGAAGGTTGACGAAAAAATGGAGCAGGGCGATAAGCTGTACGACGAGGGTTACTACTATTCCGCAACCAGCACGTACTTCACCGCCAAAATAATGATGAGGGAGGAGATATACCGCAAAAAGATTCAGGACGATTCCTCGTTTTCGGTCGAGGTGAACGTGATAAAGGACGAGATAGACTCTGTCAGAAAGATTGCGGAGTCGTATGAGCTGGGGCTTGCGTCGTTCCAGATAATCGGAGCAGCGCAGGAGAGGCTTGCAAAAGCTGAAAACTACCTGCAAAAAGCTCAGACATCAGATAACTGGGATAGCGCGATCTCGAACCTCGCACTGGCGAAGGAGAGGGTGGAGAGTGCAAAAACCTGGATGTCCATCCTCCCGGAGATTAAAAAGGATCGCCCGATGACCAAGGACGAACTCAAGAAGAGGGCAGACTTCTACCTGAGCATGGCCGAATCGCTGTTCGTTTACTCTGAGTCCATTGGCGGGTTCAGTTCTATTCTCTACGGAGACAACTCGGCAGATGAGAGTTTAAAGCTCGCAGAGGAGCTTTACAACAGCGAGTATTACGCGGGAACTATACTGTCTGCGATAGACAGCATGGTGAAGTCGGCCATTGCCATAGAGCTCATTGGAATAGAGAGCGAGGAGGGGCTCAACCAGAAGGTAGCAGTGGCGAAGGAGGCTGCAGAGAGCGCGATAGGTGTAGCGGAAAAGTACACAGTACCGATGCTCGCCTACGCGTACTACGAGTTCGCAGAAACATCGGAGGGTTTCTGGCAGATGTACTACTACAAGCTGTCCGAGAGGATCGCCAAGACCCTGTCCACAATAGCCGGGCGGGGAGAGGTAAAGGTCGTTCAGACCGAGTACAAACCGCCGGAGATGAAGACCACACCAGAAGTGCAGACGATAGTGGAAGAGCACGTGAAAAGAATATACGGCATTCCCGGATTTGGCATTGAGGTGGCAATCATAGCAGCAGCAGGCACAGCAGTCCTGAGGAGAGGGTTGCGAAGAAGTTGACCCCCGCGTTATTCAACCACCCCTTATTTTCCAGGGTTGCTCCCAAGAGGCTGTCAATGTGAACTCCTACAAAACCCGCCACTAAAGCTGCCACCGCCTGTTCCGGAGTCAGAATTCCTGCAAGAATGGCGTACAGCGAAACGAGAGCTGAGCCGAGCAGGGCGGATAGCTCTCCCTTTAACGATACGCCCCCGCTCACCCCGGGAGAAACCCTCTTCAGAGTGGTAATTAGATAAACCCTGCTGGAGGTTTTTCCGATCTCGCTCGCCATGGTGTCCCCGAGGGCCGTCGCGAGGCTCGCTATGAACGCGACCGCGAACACGTCGTCCCTGAAATACCCGTAGTTCATTGCGAAAAACAGCGCCGGAAGGCTGTTCGCGAACACGTTCACGAAGCCCCTGGCCCCTCCTGCAGGCTCACCAATGCCGAGCAGCTCCTTCTCACGGTACCTGTACTTTGTGACGGCCGAGCCAACGGCGTAGAAAATCAGGAGGGCCGCAAAGAACCTGAAATCGGCGGTCACTATTATCAGCATCCCCGTGATGGTGGCGGCCATCAGCCCCGTCTCGTCAGCAACGCCCGATCTGTAAGCGATCAGGCTCAGCACGAAGGCAACAGCGAACCCGGCAGCAAGTTCCTGACCGCTTACGTCAATCCGGTATATGTCGAAAGCAAGCAGAACCGAGGTGTTCGTGAGCATTAGCATAACTGAGGGGCTGGCACCCCTGTTTGCGTAAACCACAAGAGTGGACCCGAGGGCTACAGTCAGAGCGATGAGGGCTCTCAGCGTTACATCCCACGGGTTTGGGTAGTACTCGAGAAACAGAAAAGCCATGGCCGCATATACAGCGATGCTGACCGAGTAGTGAGTCCTCCTTCTGAAAGACGAGACGAAAATCGCAGTGATTACCGCATATCCCGGCAGCTTTCCGAAATAAACGAGGAAGATCAGCAGAATGGAGGTCAGCAAACCCACCAAGTTGTCGTGCTCACTTCTGTCACTGAGCGAGAGAGAGTCCACATTCCTGCTCCTGTAGAGCAGGAGCGCGAGCGAAAGTCCCAGTACCTGAGCGAATCCGAGCTTTGGAAACATGTAGGCGAGCATTGCGGTAGCGGCATCCATTGGAAAGCTTTTTTAAAGCTGGCAATAAAAAGCTAACTAATGCTCAACCTTCTCTACAGGATTTACCAGCGGAAACTCGAGAGAGAGGTTAAGTCCAGGCCTGTTCCCAAGCACATTGTTGTGGTAATCTCATCAGACGAGTTCTCGTGCTGCTCTGACAGCATCCTGAGGTTCGTGAGGTGGTGCTCCAGCTTTGGGATCGAGGAAGTTACCTTTGCAGTCGACGGTGAGGTTAGTCAGGACAGTGCCGAGAGCCTGGCGAGGAAGATGGATGGCAGGGTGAGGATCATTACGGGAAACGGAGTGAAGGTGACCGGAAGCGGAGGGATAACCGTAAACCTGAACCTCGGCGTGAGGGGGAGAGAGGAGGTTCTGCGGGCGATCAGGAGCATCGCGAGGGACGTGCTGAGCGGAAAGGTGAGGCCAGAGAACGTTGACGAGGGAGAAATAGGCAGGAGACTGGTGATCCGATCCGAGCCCGACGTGATAATCAGGGCGGGGCTGAGGTCAAGGGACTTTCTCATCTGGCAGGGCATCTACAGCGAGCACGTGTTCTTTGACTCCGACTGGAAAAATTTAAGATACATCGACTTTCTGAGAATTCTGAGAGAGTATCAGAAGAGGGAGAGGCGCTATGGAAGATAGATACCTGAGGATCGTCAGAGTCATGGCAGACTACCAGTTCGGAAAGGGGGCTGGAAAGGCCCTTTTCCCAGACTCCTGCACGTTCGTCATATCTCCCAAAACCGGGAAGATCAGGCAGGTGATGGACGGGGGTGTGAGGATAGCCACCGTAAAGCCGGACAGTGGTTTGCTGTCAATAAGCGTTGAAGGGGCGAGGAGGCTCAAAATCGCCTTCCCCCGCCCAAAGCTGAGGGTCGTCGTAGACCGGAGGGTAGGAGAGTTCATAGCAAGGGGGAAGAATGTCTTCGCAAAGCACGTCATCGAGGTGGACGAGTCGATAAGGGCCAACGACGAGGTAATTGTCGTGGACGAGGACGACGAGCTCCTTGCCACCGGAAAAGCCGTGCTCTCCGCATTCGAGATGCTCGAATTCGAGAGAGGCGTGGCCGTGTCAGTCAGGCAGGGGGTGAAGAAGTGAAGAAGTACAGGCTCAGCTCAGACGGGAAGACGCTGATAGTGGCCAAGGACTCAATAGTGGACAAGCACCTGCGTTTCGACGGCACCGTTCTCGCCGGTATAATGTCCACATTCTGGGGGAACATAGAGGCGAGGGAGGTAAAGCTGTCAGGCAGGAACTTCGTCGGAGGAAATATAATCTGCGACAGGGCGATAATCGGCCCCAAAACGGAATTCAGGAGCATCCACGCCAGCGGAAACGTCATGATCTTTCCCAAGTGCAGGGGTGGGCTGGTTCAGGCGGACTCGGTGATAATAAAGGAGGGGTGCGTCATAGGAAGCGTGAAGGCCAACAGGATCATCATAGACGGTCTCGCGAAAATAGGACAGATCGAGGGAGGAAAGATCATTGCCTCGCGGGAGATATGAACCTCTCCTCGAACCTCTTTAGGTCCTCTATTCTGCCGACCACCGCTATGGTCGAGTCCTCCTCTATGACGCCGCTCTCGTACACCTTTCCGTCCTTTTCGTAGGCGAGGATCATCACGTCCTCAAAGTCTTCCACACGCTTGCCCACTATGCTGGATCCCTTTCCAATCCTGTAGGTCCTTATGTGTATGTTCTCGTAAAAAAGCCTCTTCTCGGCCTCCTCCCTGAAAATCGACGATATGACCATCTGGGAAGATATAGTCGAGATGTCCATCACGTAGTCCGCCCCAGCCATGGACATCTTCTCCCTGTACTCCGGATTGTTGCACCTTGCAAGGATGAGCAGGTCCTCCTTTTTCTTCCTGAGCATCATAATGCACAGCAGCGCATCAACGTCATTGGGAAGGGCGACGATTGCCGACGAAAACCTGTCCAGATCGATCTCCTCCCACAGGTCCTCGCTCAGAGCGTCCCTCCTCAAGAAATCCACTCCATCCATGTGGATCTCGTTCACGTCTATTGCCGTGACCTCAACATTTTTGGATAGCAGAATCTTCGCCGTCGCTCTTCCAACGTCTCCGAATCCAATCAGGAGCACCCTCAACTGATCGCACCTCCGTAAAGCTCCGTTATCCTCTCGTGGCTGCCGAAAACGAGGAGTATGCTCCCACCCCTCACCCTGTAGTCTGCAGGCGGACGGAAGAGAATTCTGCCCTCCTCACAGACGGCAACGATCTTGACACCGTAGATGTCCTGCAGCTGACCGAGGGTCATACCGGCGATTATGGACTTCTTCGGGACAATTATTTCCGTCATCCCGTGCTCCCCAAGGATGTTCTTTATGTTCAGCATCCCCCTCTCCTTCTCGAGGATCAGCTTGGCCAGCTGGGCTCCGGCAACGGACTTCGGCGTTATGACCCTCGTCACCCCAGCGTAGTGGAGATACTTGGCATAAAACGGGTCTGAAAGGATCGCTATTTTCTGCACATCAAGGTCTCTGAGTGTCAGCAGAACGTCAAGGTTTCGCTCCACGTCATCCCACATGATGACGACCGCCATCGACCTGTCTATCTTTGCGTTTTCGATGACCTCAGCACCTATGGGAGAGAGTATTACGTTGAAACCGCTTTCAATAGCCCTGACTGCCATCTCCCTCGAGTTCTCCACTATCACGTACTTCAAACCGAGTGTTTCGAGCTGTCTGCACAGAAACGGGGTTAGCTTAGTGTACCCGAACACGACTATGTGTCTCGACAGGTTAACCTCCTCAGGAACGCTCAGGAGGAACCTCCTCTCTGCCCACGGGATCACGATGTACGGAAAGGCCACTCCAAACAGAAACCCTATGCCGTAAAGCTGGACGAATATCGAGAATACCTTGCCCACGTCTGACGTGAACACGATGTCCCCGTATCCGACCGTCGTCATCGTTGTAACTACCCAGTAAAAGCCGTCCAGAATGGAAATCATCTCCCCTTCAACGGACTTCAGATAGACTGCAATGAGGGATAAATTCACGATGGAAAAAATGAAGAGGGTCGCTATAATGATGCCCCGTTTCTTCATTCAGGCTTATCCATGAGTTTGAACTTTTTAAGTATTTCTCCGTCCTTGGAGTGTGGCGTCCTGTAAACCGTGTCGTTGCCCTTCTCTATCTCCCTCGCCTCATCTGCGAGAATTGCGGCGATCCTCATCATCTCGTGGGCCGAGGCTACGAGCGGGATGTACTTCTCCGGATCCTTCTCTATGAAGCAGCCCTTCACGTCTATGTCAGCAACCTTCTCGGCTATGTAAAATGCTGCCATCGCCTTTGCCTTCGCGTAAGGGTTCTGGAAGTTCCCTGCGTTGACTGCCCTCTCCGCAGTTATCACGATCCTCGGCAGTTCGGGCGTTTCGCCCTTCTTAACTGCCTCGATGACCCTGTCGAGCTCCTGCTGGACGATCCTGAATGCTCCCGTTGCAGCGAGAACCCTGACCACATCTGCGTTGAACAGGGCCATTTCAGTGGGATCCAGGAACTCTCTCCTCGCACCAATCATCGAATCAGCATTGATGAGTATGTATCCGAAGCCCTTCTCGGCCAGCTCGTCCTTGGCCTTCTTGGCTGGAGCGTCGCTGATCACTATAACCGGCTTGCCCTCGAACGCCTCTCTCGCGGCCTTGGGGCCCGGCAAAGCTGCGTTTGGAGAAATGACGATCACAACGTCAGGATCGAACTCCTTCAGCTTTTCCGCAACTACAGCCTCTTCGGGCTGCATCTTTGCACCACTCGTTACGACCCTTACCTCGATGTCTCCCCTGTCAGCTCTCTCGTCAAGCAGGTACTCCACGAGAAGAGCCGTTCCGATTGCACCCATTTTCAGAACTCCGACCTTTACCATTCTATCACCAAAAAAGATTAAGGAACTGTGATTAAAACGTTTTCTTTTTTTACCGATACTGAAAGGGGTCAGAAAAGTGCTCTTGAGATTTTCACAACAAGCGAAGGTTTCCTGATCAGCTTTAGAACCTCTGGAATCAGCCTGAAGGCTGTCGAGGGTGCGTCCATGTGGATCACAGAAAAATCGACGCTTTCTGCAAGACCAACGAGAAACTCGTAATCCTCATCCTCAAGAACGTCGTAGAGTCTTCTTATCCTCTCCCCTGCCGAGTATTCCCTGCCGAATTCCCTCATGTAGGAGTTCCTGAACAACTCAAGATCCGGAAACGATTTTCCAAGCAGTTCTGACGCCCTGAGCAGGTAGTACATCCCTCCCCCTGTGTACGGCTTCACCATGCCAGCGGAGTCTCCGACGAGCACGGCATTCCCCCTAACGAAGTCGACGAGTCCAATGGGGATCGGCCCGGAGTTGACCTCGAATATCCGCCGTCCAGCCCTCTCGGAAACCGACGGATGTTCTTTCAGCAACCTGTCCAGGTACCTCCACGCTGTCCCCCTCGAAACAACGCCAACTCTCGCGATGTCGCTCTCGACGGGTATGGCGTATGCGAAGAATCCATCGGAGTAGCTCTTTCCGAAGTAAAGCTCGACCATCGACCTGTCGAGGGGCTCGAACTCCATCAGGTACTGCTTCCCGGAAAAAATTTCTGGCCTGTCAAAGCCAAAAGCCCTCGAAACCGTGCTCTCGGCACCATCCGCTCCGACAACGAGGTCATACTCTTCAACCTTGCTTTTTCCAGACTCGCTGAGCACAACCCTATTTCCATCCGCCCTTTCAAACCTTGTTTTCATTCTCACCTCTGACCTTCTCGACGCCTCTCTGAGAAGGAGGGCGTCGAGCACCTTCCTCTCAAGAACAACCGCCCCACTCTTGCCCACCAGCTCGGCATACCTGCCAGAGGGAGAGAAAAAGAACGCACCCCTTATCCTGTTCTGCATCGCCTTCTCAGCACCGCAGTACCTTTTGAGACCTTCAAAGCAGTCCTCGCTCACCAGACCGCCGCACTTCACCGGGAACCCTGCAGAGCCTTTCGCCTCAACGATCGTTACCTCGGACTTTTTCGAGAGGTTCAGTGCAGCGAGACTCCCGGCCGGTCCTGCGCCTACAACGAGCACCTTCAACGGGGAAAAATTTGACGGGGGAGTTAAAGATTTATCGTTTTCCTGACGGCCTCTTCCTTTGCCCCCACATCCGACATGTACTGCAGGAATATTATTGCTGCAGAAACGCTCCCACCGCCGTGAAGTGCTCCGAGGTAGTGCGAGCTCATGAGCCAGAACTCTATGAACTTGACCAGCTTCATCCTCTCCTCTGCGGTGAAGGCCTCTGAACCCTTCAGGTACTTCTCAACGTATCTGCCGATCTCCTCGCTCCTCAGGTCGAACTCAGAGGGGGCTGTTCCTGGTATCCCGCCCGCTATCTCCGCAAGGTGCCTCATGGCCTTCACAAACCCATCAACTCCGGCGATTTTCCCGGCGTTGGCCATCAGGCCGTTGGGGAGCCAGACTCCATTCACAGCCTCGCCCTTAAAGGCGGAACCCACGGCTATCGCGTGTGCTGACTCGGAAACAGCACTCATCTCACCGAGCCTCGACGTCAGGGCAGGGACCTTTTCCAGGCCATTGGCCTTCAGCATCAGGCTCGCTGCTCCCGTCATGGAATCTATGAACCCGGCCTTGCAGGACGCACCGACGCACCTGTGAGAATTCGCAAAGGTCATCAGCAGATTTCTAACGGCTTTGGTATCCCTGTAAACGAACACCCTCTCCCAGGGAACGAAGACCCTGTCGAGAACGACTGTGCACGTGGTTCTGTCTCCAAACGGATTTCCGAACTCGAACTCTCCGCCCTCCCTCTGCTTGGCCTGCACTCCCGTGTTCTGCAGGATGTACCTGACGCCCTCGTCCTCGGGTTTCAAGGCAAAGGCGACGGCAAACTCCTCCTCACCCTCCTTAAACGTCTGTCCCGGAAGGAAGAAATTCACGTCTGCCGCAAATGCCCCGCTCTGGTGTATCTTCGCACCCTCTACAACGATGCCGTCATCCCTCTCCTCAACAACCCTCACGTACATATCCCTCTGGTCTCCCGGCCTCCTGCTCCTGTCACCCTTGGGATCCGTCAGGGCAGATGTGCAGGTGTAGTCGTTCTCCTGAATTTCTCTGAGCAGTCTGAGGAACCTTTCCCGCTCTTCCCCCCTCAGAACAGCTGCAAACGCGTTTATTGCGTCGGCACCAGTGCACCTGTAGTTGCAGGTTGCGAGCCTCATGCTCAGCTCCCTCTGGTAATCGTACCTCTTGACGAGAGCTTCCGGGCTTGTGTAGAACGTGTTCAGGACGTTTACATCCTTCCCAACAAGCTCAGAGTAAACGGAGTATCCCTTTTCAATTGCGAGGTCGTAGGTGAATGCTATTGCCCTCAGGACGGGGGCAACGTTCGGGTGGTCGTAGTCGACCCTCTTCCCCCCGGCATAGATTTCGCGCGGATAGCTTTTTATCCTCTCCAGGTATTTTTCGCCATTTATCATGAAGTTAACATTTACGTAAAAGTATTAAAAGGCTTCGAAATCGATCACTTTTTCATCACGAACCTGACAATCTCTCCCTCTCTCCTCTGCTCGAGAATCTCAATCTCTTTCCTCTGGGCCCACGCCGTTATGTCGAACAGCGCAGAGGAGTCGTCACACACCACCTCAAAAATCCCTGAGTAACCCCTCGTCTCCCTCTCGAGCTTGACTATGTGACCCATGCACCTGCATCCCCTGAGGTCGACCACCTTCATGTGAAAATATAGAGAGGTTAAAAAATTAAGCGCACCTCATTCTACTTTAACCTTCTCGGCGACCCTCCTTCCAAGCTCCCTGAGCTCGTCTCTTTTCTCATGGTGGGAGAACTTGAACCTTACCGTCCCGACCACATCGAACTTCAGCGACTCGAAAACCTCAGTTATTCTGGCAACTGCTTCCCCGCTCCATCCGTAGCTTCCGAAGGCTGCGGATACCTTGCTGAATGGTCTGAGGCCTTTCATATAGGTAAGGAACTTGGCGACTGCCGGGAAGAGTTCCCTGTTCAGCGTCGGGCTGCCAACTATCAGCCCTTTGGACAGCATCACGTCGGTCATCAGCTCTGTCTCATCGGTCACCGAGATTCTGTAGATCACGTAGTCCACCCCTACCTCCTCTATGCCATCCACTATCTCCTTAACCGCTCTCTCCGTGTGGCCCCACATGGTGTCGTAGGCGATCACGATCCTCTCGTCCGCCACGCCCTCGCTCCACCTTCTGTACTTCTCGACGATTTCAGGTATTCTCTTCCTCCAGATTATTCCATGCGAGGGGGCGATGACGTCGATCTCTATCCCCATCGAAGCTATGTCGTCGAGAACCTTCTTCACCTGCCTGCTGTAGAGCAGCACTATGTTCGCGTAGTACTTGGCACTCTCCCTGTATATCAGCCCCATCTCCTCGTCACTGAACTCGTCGTCGAACCTTTTGTGGCTGGCGAAGTGCTCCCCGAATGCGTCGTTTGAAATCAGAACCCTGTCATCAACCACGTAGGTGGCCATGCTGTCAGGCCAGTGAACCATGGGAGTCTCTATGAACGTGAGAGTTTTGCCGACATCGAGCCTATCCCCGGTCTTAACCACAACACACTCGCGATCTATTCCGTAGGCCTCAGCGAGACCGTTTTTCCCCCGTACGTTGGTCACAAGCTTTACTTCAGGATACCTCTCCAGAACCGCCTTCACGCTGCCAGCATGGTCCATCTCTATGTGGTTGACGACGAGGTAGTCGAGCCTGTCAACGCCGAGTTCGTCGAGCCTGTCGAAAAGCTCTCCTTCAAAGCCAGCCTTAACCGTGTCAACGAGGACGGTCTTGTCAGACTTTATCAGGTACGCGTTATATGTCGTCCCGAATTTCGTCGTGTAGCCGTGGAAGTTTCTGACGTTCCAGTCCACGGCCCCGACCCAGTAAATGCCGGGTTTGATCTCCGCATACATTCAAACCACCTCAAAAAATTGGAAAAAAGAGCGGGTTACTCGATCTTTTCAAAATCTTCCTTGCTCGCCCCACACACGGGGCAGACCCAGTCGTCAGGGAGGTCCTCCCACTTGGTCCCAGCCGGGATGTCGTTGTCGGGATCTCCCTCCGCCTCATCGTACACGTATCCACAAACCTTGCACTGATACTTCGCCATTTCACTCCACCTCTATCTCCTTTTCAGACTCCCAAACACCGTGCAGGTTGCAGAAGGCACGAGCCCTCAGCTTCCTCCTGCCACCGTGACTGTGAGTTGCGCTCACCCTGAACACGACGCTTGGAGCGCTGACAACGGGCTGAAGCTCAACCCTGGCGACAGGTGTGTCGTCGAGAAGGAGCTCCATCCAGCCGAAGTAGTGGCCGTACTCATTTGGGTGTGCCAGATACACGCCCGTCTCCACCCTAACCTCAAACTGCTCACCGGCCTTAACATTTTCCGGCGCAGAAATGACCGGGGTGTGTTTCTTTTCAAGATCGGTCATTTCGTCGGGGTTCTGGCTCTTCGCCCTGTTCACCCCGCAAAACAAATCGTTCTCACAGCTCATTCAATCACCTTGTTCACCAATAATAACGCGAAATTAATAAAACTTTCCGTTTTTTGTTTCTGCCCGCAAACTTTTATTCGACAAGCAAACTAAACTGTGCTGATGAAAAAACGGGTAATTTCCAAATACGAACGGAAAAATTACAAAAACGGATGTCAGCGTTACTCCTTTTCTACGAGTTTGTAACTCTTCACGGCGAGCTGGTGGCTGAGACCGTCCTTAACGATCTCCGAG
This sequence comes from Geoglobus sp., assembly GCF_054018175.1. Lineage (NCBI taxonomy): Archaea > Methanobacteriati > Methanobacteriota > Archaeoglobi > Archaeoglobales > Archaeoglobaceae > Geoglobus > Geoglobus sp. The sequence continues at coordinate 4,571 of NZ_JBPLZQ010000020.1, read as the reverse complement.
TCCAGGATCTCGATCCTCTTTTTATACAGGGGAGCATCAAGCACGAGGGACTCGTACTCTCCACCCTCCCCGGCGACGTTAACACCGTACTTCTCGCTCAGCTTTCTGAGCCTCGAAATCAGGTCTTCGTCAATCCTCCTTCCAAGGATGCTCTCGTCGAGGCCCATCGCAGAAACCTTCACAACTATGGCATTGAACTTCTGGCTTACCTCCCTGAGAATTTCCTCCTCGTCCATGTGCCAGAGGGGTGAGATCAGCTCGACGTTAAGGCTCTCGGCAACGTATTCGAACCTCCTCTTCTGGTACTCACTCCCTATTCCTCCTATGACTATGCCGTCCACATCGAGAACGGATAGCTGTTCCGAGAGTTCGTCGACCTCCATCTCCTCCACCCCGCTGACGAACACCTTGAAAAGCGGCTTCTCGAGGGCCATGGCTATGGCATCCGTCAGCTCGATGTTTGCCGTGTGGAACATGTAACTGTCGGGGTTTCTGGAGAATATTGACACGAGACAGGCTATCTCGTGTTCCTCGCCTGCCCTGTGGAGCGCGAGCATTGAGTCCTTACCGCCCGAAATCAGACACGCGACCCTCATCAGAAAAACCTGAACCTCACACCCTTTCCGAGCTCCACAGCCCTCTCGTAAACGAGAGTTGCGGTGGCTATGTCCTGTATCGCAAGCCCTGTCGAGTCGAAAACTGTGATCTCCGAGTCGTTTTCCCTTCCGCTCTTAAGCCCTGCAACAACCTCTCCTATGGATGCGTGGATGTCTTCTCTCGACAGCTCGCCCCTCGAAACCGGCACGTTTATCTCCCCGCTGTGCAGGGCCTGCTCGTAATCGTCAACCACCACCTTGGCTTTCCTCAGGATTTTAGGATCGAGCTCCTGCTTTCCAGGCGCATCAGCACCAATCGCGTTGATGTGAGTGCCGTCCTGTATCCAGTCCGCCTTAACGACTGGTTCTCTCGAAGGAGTTGTCGTAGTCAGCACGTCGCACCTGCAGGCCCTCTCGATACCAACGACCTCCGCATCCACTCCGTAGTCAGAGAGAAACTCCGCAAACTTCTCTGCAACACTCCGGTTTACATCGTAACACAGAGCGCTCTCTACGTCAAAAACCTCCTTAAGCGCGAGAAACTGCGTTCTGGCCTGCATACCACATCCAACGAAGCCAAATGTTCTGCTGTCTCTTCTCGCGAGGTGTTTGGCCGCGATTCCGCCTGCAGCTCCCGTCCTCATGTTGGTTATGTGCGTCGCATCCATTACTGCAAGCGGAAACCCAGTCTCGGGATCGTTGTATATCAGGAGCGCCATCACCGTCGGAAGGCCCCTCTCCCTGTTGAAGGGGTGAGAGTTCACCCACTTGATTCCCGCGTGCCCCTCTATGTACGCGGGCATCGCTCTGAGATCGCCCTTCTCGAAAGTGAGGTAAATCTTCGCTGGCATCTGGGTCAAACCCCTTCCGTGAAGTTCGAACGCGTGCTCGACTGCCCTCATGCACATCTCCATTGTGAGTATTCTCTCCACATCCTCCTGCGAAAGGATGAGTGTTTCCATGGTACTACTCCTCCTCGCCAGAACTTAAATTTATCCAGTAGCTGTCGTTCTCGACGTAGTTGTACTTGAAGACAAGAATCCTCATGTTTCCTTCAGCAAAATGCACCTTCCCGGGTTCACACAGCAGCACGTCACCGCACCTCACCTCGTACACCTCGTCGCCGATTCCGATCCTTCCCTCGCCCCCCACGACCACAAAAACCTCGGTCTGGACCCTGTGGTAGTGTTTGTCAACCCTCCCGCTGATTTCGACCATCTGGACGAACGTTCTCTCGTCGAAAACGTGCATCCTCGAAACCCTGTAATTTCCCCTCACCTCCCAGTCAACCGGCTCGAGCCTCACAGTCTCACCTGCACAGCCCTCTCTATGCCACCTCTCGCCACGATGACTCCACTCGAATTCCTCCCCTGGACGGATATCTGGCCGATATCAACAAGAATTACATTCCCGTCCCTGCTGAACGCAAATAACCCGTTTTCTCTGACGAACTCCGCGAAAACGACGCTGCCGGTCCTGTCCTTCGTCCTGAAACATATCACGCCCTGACCTCCCCTTCCGATCTTTCTGAATTCCTCGACAGGCGTCCTCTTTCCGTAACCCCTCTCAGACAGGATCAGAATTTCCCCGCCACTTCCGCAGTCCATCCAGGATATCTCGTCACCCTCCTTGAGCCTGATTGCCCTCACGCCCCTCGCACTCCTGCCGTACACAGGCACGTCTGAAACGTCAAACCTCGCCAGCATCCCGTTCATTGTCGAGATTATTACCTCTTCTCCGGCTGCAGGCTTCACAGCAAGAATCTCACCCGTGACGGCAGTAATTCCTGCCCTCTTGGCGTTCGCAAATTCTTTCAGCTCAACCGCCTTTATGTGCCCGTCTCTCGTCAGTATGATTGCCCTGCCCTCGAACTCGTTCACAGAGATTGCCGAAACCACGTACTCGCCGTTCTCAAGCGCGATCAGGTGCCTCAGGTTTCCACCCCTCGCCGTCCTCTCCATCTTCGGTATCTCGTATGCGTTAACCCAGAACGCCCTGCCCCTGTTGCTGAAAAGGATCAGCCTGTGAGTGGAGTTCACGAGTCCGACGAAGGTTATGGTGTCATCGCTCTTCAGGTTGACTCCAATAACTCCAGACCCTCCCCTTCCCTGGGCCCTGAAGGACTTCAGATCTACCCTCTTCGCGTAACCGCTCCTCGTAATGACCAGCAGGTTTTCCTCCTCGGCAATCAGGTCCTCCTCAGTTATGTCGTCAGCGCTCCTCAGGATCCTCGTTCTCCTCTCGTCACCATACCTGTCCCGGATTTCCTGAGTCTCCCTTATTATTATCTCGTCAATCTTCGCCCTGCTTTCCAGAATTGACCTGAACTCTGCAATCCTCCTCTTCAGCTCCTCGTACTCCTTCATGAGGGAGTCTATCTCCATGGCAGTCAGCTTCTGAAGGCGCATCTGCAGTATTGCGTCTGCCTGCTTTTCAGACAGCTCAAACCTCTCCATCAGCCGTTCCTTCGCTGCCGAAACGCTCTCAGACTTTTTGATAATCTCTATGGCCTCGTCGATGTTCTCAACCGCGATTTTCAGACCCTCGACAATGTGAAGCCTGTCCTCTGCCTTTTTCAGTTCAAATTCCGTTCTCCTCCTTACGATTTCTCTTCTGTGCCTGACGAATTCGGCTATCAGATCTTTCAGGCTCAGAACGACCGGCTGGTTGTCAACAAGTGCGAGGTTGATTATGCCGAAGGTCGTCTGCAGCTGGGTGTACTTGTACAGCTTGTTTATCACCACCCCAGGGTTTGCTCCGCTTTTTAGCTCGACGACGACACGTATTCCTTCCCTGTCTGACTCGTCCCTCACGGACCTTATTTCGTCGATCTTCCCGTCCCTCACAAGCTGAGCGATCTTCTCCACGAGGTTGGCCTTGTTGACCTGGTAGGGGACCTCCCTTATGATTATCGCGCCGTCCTCTATTTCCACCCTGCCGCGGACTGTTATCTTCCCCCTGCCGGTTCTGTATGCCTGCCTTATTCCCTCAACGCCTACTATCACACCTCCAGTCGGGAAGTCGGGGCCTTTGACATACCTCATCAGCTCGTCAACGCTTATGTCCTCGTCATTTATGTAGGCGATTATCGCGTCGCAGACCTCCCTCAGGTTGTGAGGGGGCATGTTCGTGGCCATTCCAACCGCAATACCGCTGGAACCGTTAACGAGAAGATTTGGAAACTTCCCAGGAAGTGTGACCGGCTCCTTCAGAGTCGCGTCGAAGTTTGGCACGAAATCGACAGTGTTCTTGTCTATGTCCGCCAGCATCTCCTCGGCGATCCTGGTGAGTCTCGCCTCGGTGTAACGCATCGCCGCCGGCTCATCCCCATCGATGCTCCCGAAGTTCCCCTGACCGTCCACGAGAGGGTACCGCATGTTGAAGTCCTGCGCCATTCTGACGAGGGCGTCGTACACAGCAGAGTCCCCATGGGGGTGGTACTTACCGAGAACGTCTCCAACAATCCTGGCTGACTTCCTGTAGGGCCTGTTGCTGAACAGCCCCATCTCGTACATCGCGTAAAGGATCCTCCTCTGAACCGGCTTCAGCCCATCTCTAACGTCCGGAAGAGCCCTGCCGACTATTACGCTCATTGCGTAGTCGATATACGAGCTCTTGAGCTCCTCGTTAAGGTCTCTCACAACCTCCATCAAACCACCTCTACCCTCGAAGAGAGAAGGTTATCGCGAAGCAGAAGATCGAAAATCCCACCGTCCCTCAAAACAGCTCTCGCAAGGGACACGAGCTTCGCACCGCTCTCGATCATTCTCCTCGCCGACTCCACGTCACTGACTGAGTTGTTACCAATCGTGTTTCCCGTGGACGAGATGGCCCTTACGAGCTCGTAGTCTGCCCCACCTCCGGGAATCATCGCATCCACATGAACCATGAAGGCCCCGGAGCTGAAAAGCCTCTCAGAGAGAGAGACATAGTCGATGTCGAGGCCGCCCCTTATCTTGACGATCACATCCGAGT
>NZ_JBPLZQ010000019.1:0-3102 GCF_054018175.1 Geoglobus sp. | reverse complement strand
TTTACGTGAATTACCTGGGACAGACAAGGACTGCTCCCATCGCAAAAGCGTTCAACACAACTCCCATTCCAGACTACGTTGCACATAAGAGCTTCGTTGAGTGGGCAAACCAGAGCGGAATGGCAGTGGGTGAAAACGAAGCCTGCCTGGCCTGTCACACGAACTTCAGTCTGACAATCAACTTTGTGCGTCCACTTTACTTTGAATTCACAATTGACGATCAGACCTGGGATATAACGAGCATTTCCTACGGCCCGAGCAACACGACCACCATAGTAAAGAGTGGGGACGGAGCCAAGCACACGTGGAAGGCTCTGGGGGACATCAGCTGCCTCGACTGCCATGCAGACATCTGGAATGCTATAAACCATTCCGAACCTAACCCATATAATCTGACACCGAACTCGTCACATCTCATTTGGTACTGGGGGGGAAATAACTTAGGTAGAATACACGACATAACTGAGATTAACAAGAGTTATACTAACGTGACAGACTACTGCCTCTCCTCCTGCCACAAGCCTGTGATAACAGGTGGCACGCGCCCTCCCGAGCTTGACGGCATAACTCATGCTGCGAGAAGACTTTCATGCTACAGCTGCCACACAAACAGCTACACCCTCACAGTGCTCGACAAAACTGGCGGAAATGGAGATCCGAAATGGCCTAACTCCGACACGGGTGATATGGATAACTTCGACGTGAAGGTTTTCAGCGCACCACTCTTCATTCATGCCGAGACATGCATAGCCTGCAAGAGGGCAGGAGTCGGAAATACACCTTACACTTACAGAACATACACAGAACCGAGCAATGTTATGTACCACTACAAAAACGGTCAGTGGAGCAGAATCTGACCCCTTTCTCCACCGCTCGTGATGGCAGCCGCAATCAAACTCACGGCGAATGCAACGTAAAACGCGTAGACGTACTCCCCCGTCAGATCCCTTATCAGCCCTCCCGTGTACGGAGCGAGCAGTCCCGAGAAACCCCACGCGGTAAATATTGCCCCGTATATCCTGCCAGCGTACTTCCTGCCGAAGTAAATTGAAACAGCGGCCGGAAACATCGCAAGAACTCCGCCGTAGTTCGCGTATATCACGGATGCGAGGGGAAAGACGACGTAGGAGGAGTACGTGAAGGCCAAGAGAAGCGAGGCAGCTGCGGACAGCAGGAAGTTGAACCTGAGTGCCCTGAAAACTCCGAGCCTGTCGAGAGCGAAGCCCCAAGCGAATCTTCCCCCAGCGTTCGCGAAGGAGGTGATGATCAGAAACGCGGCAACGAGTCCAGCAAGCTCCGGAGTGTTCCTTGCCCCCTCACGCAGAATTGGGGCCGCGTTGCCTATCACCATCAGCCCTGCAAATGACGAGAGGAAGAACGCAAACCACAGCCTGTAGAACCTTCCTTTCCTCAGAACCATGCCGAGATCGAGGTCGTGAGCGGACTCTCCTTTTCTCGACTCAGGATCCCTCATTGGCAGCGCGCAGAAAACGATCACGGCGAAGTACATCAGCCCCACAAGGGCGAAGGTCCTGAACACTCCAAAGTTCTCAAGCATGCCGGTTATTACGGGCGTCATAACAGCAGCTCCGATCCCGAATCCAACAGCAACGAGCCCGATAGCAGTTCCTGGCCTGTCGGGGAACCACTTGGATGCGAGCGGTCTTGGAACGGCGTCAACCAGCGCTATTCCGAGCCCGGGCAGAAAGCCCAGGCCGACGTAGTACAGGACCCTTGCCGTGTCCCAGTCGAAGTTCTTCATCTGGCTCGCGAGCAGGTATCCCGAGAATATGGTGAATGCACCGGCGATGAGCGGGATCTTCGGACCGAGCCTGTCGTACAGAAGGCCGGCGGGGATTATGAAGATCGAGTAGGTGAGCGTTATGAGGGAGAACGCGAGCGTGAGGGGCGCAACATTTGAGATCCCGTAGAACTCCTGGAGGGGTTTGTAGAAGAGGCTGAAGGTGTATATTCCGCCGAGCATGGTCAGTATGATCATGCCCAGAATGGGGTAAACCCACCTGCTCATACCTGCATACTGTCATCATCTTTTATATAAAAAAAGCGGTCCTGGTCAGAGCTTCTGCAGTTTTCCGGCCAGCGTGATGTACGTGAGTGCGACCAGCGGGAATGTGAGAGTGTATGGAAGGTACAGAAAGGCTGGCATTTCAACGCCCTTTGGGTGGAGCTGAAAGCCCGCCGAGGCCGCCTGAAAGTAGAAGTACGGAACAATCACAATTGCAAGGAGGGAGTAGTATCTGGCGAGTCTCAAATCCACCAGGCACAGGGCTGTGTGGGTCGCTGTGAAGAACAGCAGAACGACGCTGAAAACGAACTTGGGCTCTGAGAAGATTATTCCTCCCCACGCTGCGTACATGAAGACTGCGGAGAGAATGAGGTGAACTGCCGCATATGCTGTGGTTGTGAGCGAAACACCCTTTACGAACCCCGGCAATCTGAGGTGGACGAGCGGAAGCAGGAGGGTGGTGGTTATCGTGACTAAGGAAATGGGGACGTGAATGTAGACGAGCTTGTACGTTTCACCGAGCCTGCTTTCTGAAGGGAGGGCCGCGATGATGACAGCTGAGATGACGAGCAGCACTGTTAGAGTCACGTAACGCATGCAGACAGTCTTTTTTCGGGCTTTAAAATGTTTCCCAGCAGGCAAGATCGCGCTGGACTGACGACTTCTGGAACGGAATGTTGCCGCTGAAACGTCCATTGTCACGCTTCGCAATGCTTTTATACATCGAGCTTCGATACCTCTCAGTAAGAGGTATGTTCGACAGGAAGGGGAGAGCGCTGAAGAAGCTCAGGAGGGAGCTCAGGTCGGGAGTGTACTCGTACCTGATCCTCTCAATGCTGAAAAAGGAGGAGATGCACGGGTACTTCATCAGAAAAAAGCTCGAGGAAATGGGCTTCGCTCCGAGTGAGGGTGCGATGTACGACCTGCTGAAGAGTCTTCAGAGGCTGGGCCTGATAGAGGGCTTCTGGGTGGTGGAAAGCAGGCCGAGAAAGTGCTACAGGCTCACCGAACTTGGCAGAGAGGTTTTAAGTGAGCTCGAACTCGAAATTAAAAAGATTCTGGAGGTTCTCGGAGGT
>NZ_JBPLZQ010000018.1:0-32236 GCF_054018175.1 Geoglobus sp. | reverse complement strand
GTCCACATCCGAATATCTTAAATTCAGTTGATAAACTTTCGTGGTTATGCTCGAATTCCTCTCAATCGCACTAATGCTTGCATACATCGCGCTGAGAAACAGGTACCTCGGTTTCCTCGCATGGCTCCTCTTCGGCGTGAGCTGGCTCCTCAAGATCCCCCACTACCTTGAAATTTCCGATTACTACAACACCGCGATAATGGTTCTCGCCTTCACGCTGTTTGCGTTCATAGGCGCGACAATTCTGAAAACGAAGAATCAGGAGGTGTTCATCTCCGCAACGTCCGTGGCGTTCGTCTCCTCACTGATTTACTTCTCTTTCGCTTTAACAGATCTGAAGCAACTCCTCATCTCGCACACAGCAGACGTGACGGTTGGAGCTGCAAAGCTTCTGGGCTTTCAGTTCAACCGCTACGACTGGAACATACTTGAATACCACGGAAAGTACGTCGAAATAATTCTCGCGTGCACCGGAATAGAGAGCATGGCACTGTTTGCTGGTATAACGCTCTCCACGAGGGCAGACGTCACGAGGAGAGCGTATGCATTCCTCTCGTCGGTGCCGGTAATATACGTGCTCAACATTCTCAGAAACATATTCATAACCGCGGCCTTTGGCGATCAGTGGTTCGGCCCGGAAAGCTTCTACATCGCCCACCACGTAATTTCGAAGATTCTCGCGACAGTTGCCCTGATACTGATCTCCCTTTCAGTTTTCAGGTTTCTGCCAGAGTTTGCAGACCTGATCTTCAACCTGAAAGATGAGATGGTGAAAACATGGAGAGAGCGGGGCTGAGGATAATCCTGATCTCCACCGCACTGGCTGTGCTATCTTACCCCCTATCACACTCAGTTTCCGTGGTCTTCCTGCTCATTTCAGCCTTCACGGCCTTCTTTTTCAGAGACCCCGAGAGAGCGATTGGCGAGGGGATAACATCTCCTGCAGACGGGAGAGTTGACATCATCGAGGGAAACAGGATTGAAATCTTCATGGGGCTTCTGGATTGTCACGTTAACCGCTCTCCCTGCGACGGGATTGTGGAAGAAATCGTGCACATTCCCGGAAAGTTCAGTCCCGCTTTCATGAAGGGTCTCAGAAACGAGACCAACAGGATAACCATACGGAGTGACGATGGAATATACGTGGTGGAGCAGATAGCCGGCTTTTTCGCGAGGAGAATCATCTGCTACGTGAGGGAGGGCGAGAGGGTTAAAAAGGGGCAGAGGATAGGAATGATTGTGTTCGGCTCGAGGGTAACGCTTGAAGTCCCTGACGGGTACAGGTTTGTGGTCAGAGAGGGGCAGAAGGTGAAAGCCGGACAGACCGTGGCGGTGAAAGAATGAAAAAGCACATCGACGTTGCGGACTACTTCTCGTTCCTCAACTTGCTCTTCGGGTTCATGGCCATAGTGATGAGGGATCCACGCTACCTGTTCCTCGCAGCCCTGATGGACGGTTTCGACGGATACCTCGCGAGGAGGGGGTACTCCGGCAGGTACGGGAAGTACGTTGACTCTCTCGCAGATTTCGCATCGTTTGGTGTGGCCACGGCCTTCTTCTTCCCCACACTCTCGCTCGCTTACCTGCTTGCTGGGATGTACAGGCTCGCGAGGTTTACGGCTGAGCACCACGAAAACTTCATTGGATTTCCGATAACCTCGGCTTCGCTCCTCGTAATTTCCGTCAGAATTCTCACCGACGAGATCGTGGCGGGAGTTGTGAGTGTCATCATGGCGTTCCTGATGATAAGCAACATAGAATACAGAAAACTCAGGAACCCTGCACTTCTTCTTGTCTTCGCTGCGTGTCTGGTGGGCGGGCTGTTTCGGGTTGAGTTCGTCTACGCAATCCTGCTTCTCAGCACCCTCTACCTCCTCTCGCCACCTTTCTCCAGAAAATTGGGTAAATATTTTTAATCTGCAATTGAATTCCACTCCATGAACTTCAGGGAGATCGAGGAGAGGTGGCAGAGGGAGTGGGAGGCAAACGGGATTTTCCAGCCGGAAGTTTCCGATAAGGAGAAGTTCTTCATCACGATTCCCTATCCTTACCTGAACGGAAACCTGCACGCTGGTCACACGAGGACGTTCACGATTGGGGATGCTGTGGCAAGATACAGGAGGATGCTCGGGTACAACGTGCTGTTTCCCATGGGATTCCACGTCACAGGCACTCCGATCATCGGACTTGCGGAGCTCATAGCCAAGAGGGACGAGAGGACCATGGAGGTGTACACCAAGTACCACGACGTGCCCTACGAAGACCTTGTAAGGCTGACAACTCCGGAGAGGATAGTGGAGTACTTCTCGAGAGAGGCTGAAAGGGCCCTGAAGATGATCGGATTCTCCATAGACTGGAGGAGAAAGTTCACGACCATGGACGAAACGTATCAGAAGTTCATTGAGTGGCAGTACTGGAAGCTGAAGGAGAAGGGGCTGATAGTCAAGGGAAGTCACCCCGTGAGGTACTGCCCCAACGACGACAACCCCGTCGAAGACCACGACCTCCTCGCAGGCGAGGAAGCTACAATCGTCGAGTTTACCGTCATAAAGTTCAGGCTCAAAAGCGAGGATCTCATCCTTCCCTGCGCAACCCTGAGGCCTGAAACCGTTTTTGGAGTTACGAACATCTGGCTCAAGCCTGCCAGGTACGTGATAGCTGAGGTTAACGGAGAGAGGTGGCTCGTGAGCAGGGAAGCCTACGAGAAGCTGACCTACACAGACAAGCAGGTCAAGCTCCTCAGGGAGGTGGACGCGTCAGAGTACTTCGGAGAACTGGCTATCAACCCTGTAACCGGAGCGGAGGTGCCTGTTTTCCCCGCTGACTTCGTTGACACCGACAACGCGACAGGAGTCGTGATGTCCGTTCCCGCCCACGCACCCTTCGACTACGTTGCCCTCAGAGACCTGGAGAGGAGCGACGTGCTCGAAAAGTTTGGGGTTCCGAGAGATATGCTCTCCAGGATAAGGCCCATCGTGCTGATAAGGATAGAGGGCGAGAGCTACGAGGTCCCTGCAAGAGACATCGTTGAGGAGCTTGGGGTCAAGAGTCAGAGCGATGCAGACCTTCTTGAGAAGGCCACGAAGACGGTCTACAAGAAGGAATTCCACAAGGGTGTGATGCTCGAGAACACGGGGAAGTACGCGGGATTGAAGGTCTCCGTTGCCAAGGACAGGGTTCACGAGGACCTGATAAGAGATGGGAAGGGAGATGTTTTCTACGAGTTCAGCGAGAAGCCAGTGGTATGCAGGTGTGGCACCAGGTGCGTTGTGAAGGTGGTTAAGGACCAGTGGTTCCTCAACTACTCGAACCCCGAATGGAAGGAAAGGGTTCTGGAGTGGCTCGAGGAGATGACGATAATTCCAGAATACTACAAGGAGGAGTTCAGGAACAAGATCGAGTGGCTCAAGGACAAGGCGTGTGCCAGGAGGAAGGGGCTGGGAACGAGGATTCCCTGGGACAGGGAGTGGCTGATAGAGAGCCTCTCAGACTCCACAATTTACATGGCCTACTACATCATAGCGAGGTACGTGAACAAAGGGGTGCTAAAGGCCGAGAACCTCGTTCCGGAGTTCTTCGACTTCGTGTTCCTCGGGAAGGGTGACGTGAATTCCGTATCCGAGAAGTCCGGTGTTGACACCAGCCTTCTGGAGAGAATAAGGAGGGAATTCGAGTACTGGTATCCCGTCGACTTGAGGAGCAGTGGCAAGGACCTCGTTGCGAACCACCTGCTGTTCTTCCTGTTCCACCACGTCGCGCTCTTTCCGAAGAAGTACTGGCCAAAAGCGATAGCCGTGAACGGTTTTGTGAGCCTCGAGGGTAAGAAGATGAGCAAGAGCAAGGGGCCGCTGCTGACGCTCAAGAGGGCGGTCTCCGAATTTGGGGCAGACGTGACGAGGATGTACATTTTACACGCATCTGAGTACGACAGCGACGCGGACTGGAAGAGGAGAGACGTTGAGAACCTCTCGGCTCACCTCTCAAGGCTTTACAGCCTCGCGGAAAAGTACTACCTGAAGGATGTTTCGGAGCTAACGGATCTGGACAGGTGGCTGATCAGCAGGTTCCAGAAGGCCATCAGGAACACGAGGGAGGCGATGGACAGGCTGCAGACGAGAAGGGCGATAAACACCGCCTTCTTCGAGGTGATGAGCGACATCAGGTGGTACCTGAGGAGGGGTGGCGAGAACCTCGCGGTGATATTCGACGACTGGCTCAAGCTTCTCGCTCCATTCACTCCCCACATATGCGAGGAGATCTGGCACTGGAAGCACGACACCTTCATCAGCCTGGAGAGGTATCCGGAGTACGATGAAAGCAAGGTTGATGAGGAGCTGGAGATGGCCGAGGAGTACCTGAAGGTGCTGATAGACGACATAAACGAGGTCAGAAAGTTCGTTAAAGACACCAGAAGGGTGTACATCGTCTTCGCCGAGGACTGGAAGAGGGACGTCGTCAGGGTTGCGAGCGGTAAGGGCAACATGAAGGAGGCGATGAGAGAGCTGATGAAGGACGAGAGGTTCAGAGGAATGGCGAAGGAGGTGCAGAGCTTTCTCAAGAGGGTATTCAGGGAGGGCGTTGAGCTCACAGCTCTCGACGAGGAGGGCATAGTGAGGAGAGCGAAGGAATTCATAGAGAGGGAGACAGGGCTCGAAGTCGTTTTCGATGCAGAGAGGGTGCCTGAGGAGAAGAGGAGGGTTGCGATGCCCGGCAAACCGGCAATCTACATTGAGTAACCTTTTTTAATTTTCGTTCCAAAACTTTTTCATGGGAAAAACAAGAATCACGGTTTTCGTGCTGATATCCGCGATCCTCCTGATGTCCCTGACAGGTGCGGAGATTGTCGAGGTGAGAATCGAAGGAACCATCAATGAGGGGACGTATGTCCTCGTCAAGAGCGCGATGGACCTGGCGAGAGAGAGAAACGCGGATGCGATCCTGATAGTCGTAAACACGCCGGGAGGTCTGGTTTCCTCAACCGAGAAAATCATATCTCTGATCCTGAACAGCGAAATTCCCGTGCTCACCTACGTCCCCCCCGGAGCGTTTTCAGCTTCTGCGGGATCGCTGATAGTCGTTTCAGGAAACATAGCGGGAATGGCCAACGGAACGTCAATCGGAGCCGCGACCCCAATCTCTGTCGGCGTTGGAGAGCCGAGAGTTGAGGAGAAAGCCGTAAACTACCTTGCGAGCTACGCCAAGGCCATTGCCGAAAAGAGGGGAAGGAACGAAACGGCAATAGAGAGGTTCGTAACCGAGGCTTACAGCGCATCGGCGAGGGAGGCCTACAGATTCGGGATCATAGACGTGCTCGCAGATAGCAAGGCGGAATTCCTCAGGAAAATTGACGGAGCGGTTGTTGAGACCGCCGCAGGAGATGTTGTCCTTAAGACGGCAGGTAATGAAATCGTCGTGGTTGACAAATCACTCAAATCCCGGGTTCTCGAGCTGGTAACCTCTCCGGAGCTCGCGTCGATCCTTCTGATCATTGGCATATACGGTCTGATATTCGGCCTCACCTCACCCGGCCTCGGTGCGGAGGTCATCGGTGCTCTGTGCCTGATCATCGCTCTTTTCGGCCTTGGCATCATTGGTGTGAACTACATGGGCATAGTGCTCATACTTCTGGGCATAGCCTTTCTGATTGCAGAGCTTCTGACCCCAACTTACGGCGTTCTCGGCGTGGCGTCCATAGTCAGCATCGTCCTGGGTACGCTGATGCTGTACGACGAACCACTGATGCCGAGGGACTTCTACACGAGCTTCCCCATGCTGGTTGGAGGGATAGCGGGGGGCCTCGGGATAATCATGACGTACGCGATACTGAAGGTCGTGCAGCTGAGAAACGTCAGAAAGAAGGTGGGTGCAGAGTCCCTGATCGGTGAAAAGGGAGAGGTGGTGATGTTCTCCAATGGCAGGGGGATGGCAAGGGTCCACGGTGAACTCTGGAGAATTGAGAGCGACGACGAGCTCGCGAGAGGTGACGAGGTGGTCGTGGTGGATAGAGAGGGGCTGAAGCTCAGGGTGAAGAAGGTATGAACGTGGAGGAAGAACTCAGAAAGGAAACTCTGAAGTGGCTTGAGAGGATAGAGGCACTGAAATTCGACGGTGACAGAAGGTTCGTCGAGAACATAAGGGCGTACATAAGTGACTCTCACTACTTCCTCGATAAGGGAGACCTCGTCAGGGCTTTCGAGTGCGTTGTGTGGGCGTGGGCATGGCTCGAAATTGGAAGAGATTTCGGATTTCTGGAGGTGAAGACCGATGAACCCGTATGAGATGGCCTGTTATCAGCTCGAAAGGGCCGCGGAGATAGCGGGCATTGACTACGAGGTGGTCGAATACCTTAAAGTCCCTGACAGGGCCGTCGAGGTCAAGATACCTGTCAGGATGGATGATGGGAGTTTGAAAATTTTCACGGGATACAGGGTTCAGCACTGCGGCATCAGGGGGCCGTACAAGGGTGGGATAAGGTACCATCCCAGCGTTACGATGGACGAGGTCAAGGCCCTTGCGATGTGGATGACGTGGAAGTGTGCCCTCGTCAACATACCGTTCGGTGGAGGGAAGGGGGGAGTCAGGGTTGACGCGAAGAAGCTCAGCAGGGGAGAGCTCGAGAGGCTTACGAGGAGGTTCACAACGATGCTCATACCTTTCATAGGCCCGGAGAGGGACATTCCCGCCCCCGACATGTACACCGACGAGCAGACAATGGCCTGGATGATGGACACGTACAGCGTGTACAGGGGCTATGCGGTTCCGGGAATAGTCACCGGAAAACCCGTCTCCCTCGGTGGATCACTCGGCAGAAACTCTGCAACTGGCAGAGGTGTTGCGATAATTGCAAGAGAGGCTGCGAAGACTGTGGGGATTGACATCAGAGGTGCAACCGTCGCGATTCAGGGATTCGGCAACGTCGGCTACTGGGCTGCAAAGACGCTGCACGAAATGGGCGCGACAGTGGTTGCGGTCTCGGACTCGAGGGGAGGCGTGTTCAACCCCGACGGCCTTGACCCGGACCACCTCATGGAGTTCAAGATGAAAAACGGAACGGTGGTCGGTTACTGCGATGAGCATTTAACGAACCAGGGGCTTCTCGAACTCGACGTGGACATACTCGTTCCCGCCGCGATAGAGAACGTCATAAACGAGAGCAACATGCGGAACATCAAAGCGAAGCTCATCGTAGAGGGTGCTAACGGCCCAATAACTCCGGAGGCGGAGGAGTATCTTGACAGGAGGTGCGAGCTCGTCGTGCCAGACATACTCGCCAACTCGGGGGGTGTCGTGGTTAGCTACTTCGAGTGGGTCCAGGACCTGGAGAGGTACTTCTGGGACCTCGAAAGGGTGAACGCGGAACTCGAGAGAATTCTCGTGAGGGCCTTCAACGACCTGGCGGAGGTGAGAAAGCAGTACGGAGACATACTCTGGAGAGACGCCGCGATGGTCGTGGCCCTCGACAGGGTGGTGGAGGCTTTGAAGAGGAGAGGAATATTTCCCTGATGCGGAAACATTATAATTCCCGCAAACCTCCTTTTTTTGATGTCTGCAATAAGGCTTTTCAGAATTGGCGGAATAGACGTGAAAGCCCACTACTCTCTGCTCATAATCCTGCTGTTCCTCACCTGGGTGTTCAGCGTTCAGAGTTACCCGTACGGATTCATGGGTCACGAAAATGCCCTTCTGCTTTCCGCACTTGCATCGCTGTCCCTATTCATCTCAGTTTTCCTGCACGAATTCGGTCACTCCATCGTGAGCAGAAAGATGGGGTACGGTGTGAAGGAGATAATCCTGTTCATTTTTGGGGGAATAGCCGTTCTCGAACGCCAGCCCAAAGGGATGAAGGAGGTCGTCGTTTCTTTATCCGGACCTGCTGTCAGCGTCGCGATAGCTGCGGTTTTCTACGTGCTCTCAACAACCGGAATTCCAAACCTCACCGAGTTTTCAGTCGTTCTATACAGAATAAACCTGATCATTGCCGCGTTCAACCTGCTTCCGGCCTTCCCACTCGATGGTGGCAGGGTGCTCAGGGGTCTGATGGCCGAGAGGGTCGGATACGAAAGGGCCACATTCATCGCTGCGGAAATCGGAAAGGCCTTCGCCGTGTTCATGGCGGTCTTCGGGATAGTGTACAACCTCTGGCTCACCCTGATAGCGATATTCATCTACCTCGGTGCAAATGAGGAGGAAAAGCTCTCCAGAATCGAGGCGATTCTCGGAAGGCTGAGGGTAAGAGACATAATGACGTCAGAGGTAAAGGTCGTGCATCCGGACATGAGCGTGGAGGAGTTCTTAGAGTTTGTCTTCAGAAACAAGCATCTCGGATACCCTGTGGTCGAAAACGGAAGGATCGTGGGGATCGTCACCCTGCACGACGTTACCGGAAAGGACAGGGGTCTGAGGATAAGGGACGTGATGAGCAGAGAGGTCGTAACGCTCTCCCCCGACGATCCCGCAATGGCGGCGTTCAGAATAATGAACGAAAGGGGCCTTGGAAGGATTCCCGTCGTGGAGGGCGACAGGGTTGTGGGAATAGTCTCCAAAACTGACCTCGTCAGGCTGATGCAGATTCAGGAGGTGCTGAGAGTTGGATGATGAGAGAAAGCTGATAATTGTCGGCACCGCCCACGTTTCGAGAAAGAGCATCGAGGAGGTCGAGAGAGTAATAGAGTCCGAGAGGCCGGATGCTGTTGCCGTTGAGCTCGACGTGAGGAGGTACAGGGCCCTAACTGGAGAAAAGGAAGAGATCAACCTCGCTGACGTGATAAGGAAGGGTAACGTCTTCCTGTTTCTGTTTCAGCTGATCCTGTCAAACTTCCAGAGGCGAATAGGAAAAGAGACGGGAGTCATGCCGGGGGAAGAGATGCTCAGGGCTATAGAGAAGGCCAGAGAGATCGGTGCAGATGTCCTCCTGATTGACAGGGACCTCGCGATAACCATGAGGAGGCTCTGGAACGAGCTCGGGTTCCTCGAAAAGCTCAGGCTCTTCTACCACCTGGCTGTGGGTTTCTTCCAGTCCGATGACGTTGAGGTGGACGATCTGCTTGAGAAAGACGTCCTCGACGTGATGGTCGAGGAGTTCAGGAAGATATCTCCCAAAACCGCCAGGATTCTGGTGGACGAGAGGGATGCATACATGGCCCACAACCTCATCCAGGCCATGAAAAGGTACAGGAAGGTGGTCGCTGTCGTTGGTGCAGGTCACAGGGAGGGGATCGAGAGGCTCATCCGGAACCCCGAGAGCGTTCTGAGCATCCACGATCTCGTCCAGGTGAAGAGCAGGAGGCTTGGTCTGGCAAAGATTGCCGGCATAGCAGTAACGCTGTTCGTTCTGCTCATGCTGATCTCCATCCTTGTGAAGCTCGGCACCTCCGAATTTCTGTCCGCGTTCCTCGTGTGGTTCCTGGCCAACGGCATACCTGCGGCAATCCTCGCTGCCGTGGCCGGGGCACACCCCCTATCGATTCTGACCGCGTTTTCTGTCGCGTGGCTCACGTCTCTCTCACCCCTCCTCGCTGCTGGATGGTTTTCCGGACTCGTCGAATTCTTTTTGAGGAAGCCATCCCAGAGAGACGTCGAAGATCTGCTGAGCGCTGAATCGCTGAAAGAGCTCTACGGAAACAGAGCGTTCCGGGTTATCATGGTCGCCGCCCTCACAAACATAGGCAGCATGATTGGAACTTTTTACGGGCTGTGGTACCTGTCAACACATTACGGGATAAATATAAAAGAGGTGATCTGGGGAATTGTAACAGGTGCCCTCAGGTTTTGATCCTATCGGGATTGAATCCCTTTTTCACGAGCAATTCCTTTACGCGGGCCACATGATTGCCCTGGAGCTCAATGGCTCCGTTCTTCACGGTTCCTCCGCACGCAAGCTTTGACTTAAGGTATTTGGCGAGTTCCTCGAGGTTGATCTCACTCCTGTCGATGCCCTCTATCACGGTAACCTCCTTACCGTACCTCCTCTTTGCAATCTTTATCGTTATCTGCTGCTGCTCCTTTGCCACTTCCTCGCAAACGCAGAGATCTTTCGGCAAACCGCAAACATTACATATGTCCAAGCCCATTTTTCTCTATAACCTCCTTCCGGTTTTTGAGATTAGTAAAATAATGCGAATTTTAATTTTTCGGTCGCAGAATGCAGTAGATTTAAATAGCCCTTTTTAAAGGAATTCTCAATGGACATTTACGGCTTTATCCGGGAGTACTTCATAGACTCCATTGTGTACAAGGAAGGGTACAACCCCGTGAATACCGCAACATTTGCACTGATCCTGATTGTCGCGATTTACCTCATATACAGGTACCTGAGCACGAGGGTCGAGTTCAACCTCAGGTTCGCCATTTACACTTTTCCCTACATCCTCCTCGGCTCGTCCACCAGGATAATCGAGGACGCGGGATTCGTATCGCCCCCCGTTTCGTACCTCCTCATGACTCCGTTCATATACGTCCTTGTATTCGCTGTCACGTTCACGTCACTGCTCGTGGCGCTCAGGAGTGATTACCGCTACTACCCAATCCCGGGTGTCGTGCTGTCACTGTCCGTTCTGGCGTTCCTGTTCACCCACCTGAGCGTTGAAAACTGGTGGGTGTTTCCGGCAGCCCTCGTGATAGCTGCGACAATCACCTCAGCGTATCACGCAATCTCGAGGAAAATTGAAGCGGACAACTTCAGCAAGGCAGTGCTCTTTGCACAGCTAATCGACGGATCAACGAGCTTTCTCGGAATACAGTTCCTCGGCTATTGGGAGCTCCACGTGGTTCCCAGGTACTTCATATCCCTGCTCGGTCCGTGGGTCATGATCCCGCTGAAACTTGCGGTCATAATTCCCATACTCTACATACTCGACAGAGAAGAGGAGGACAGGAACCTCGCAGGGTTCATAAAGTTCGTGCTCTTCACGCTCGGATTCGCGCCGGGAATAAGAAACGGCCTCAGAATGACCTTCGGGGTGTGAAGATGAAGAGTTTTGTCATCGTCTCTTTGATATTTGTCGCATCCCTCGTCGCCGGTTACGTTTTCAGCACGGCACATGTCGAGGAGTCCAGGGAGATTGTCAGCTCGACCTTCTCGGGCCTCCAGTTCGTGAAGGACCTGAAGCACTACGAACTGTTCGTTTTCATCTTCATGAACAACTCCCTCAAATCGTTCGCCGCGATGATACTCGGCATCGCGTTTGGAGTCGCACCGGTAATCTTCGTCGTCCTCAATGGAGTCATAATAGGCGTGGTTGTCGGCGTGATCAGCCCAGAGTTCGGGCTGTACAGGACCGCAATGATGCTGATCCCGCACGGAGTGCTCGAAATTCCTGCAGTTTTGCTGAGCTGCTCCTACGGTCTCGAGCTCGGAATTTACGCGTGGAGGAGATATCGTGGAGAAGACGTCGATCTCAGCAGGGTTCTGCTCGAATACATTGCGAGATTCGCAAAACTGCCACTCCCCGTGCTGCTCGTCGCGGCCCTGATCGAAACGTACGTGACGCCGGCTGTGGCAGGTATCTGAGATTTCGGACTGAAAAAATAGGAGAAAGGTTACTCTATGTTTATCCTCTTCTTGCTCTCATTCCTCGGGTGTTTCTTCTTTAGAACGACCTCGAGAACGCCGTTGTTGTATCTCGCCTTTGCAGAGTCTGGATCGACCTCATCCGGCAGGTCAACGACCTCATAGTACTTCCTGTTCTCACCCTCCGCCTTTATCTCCAGCTTGGTCTCGCTCGCGCTCAGCTCTATGTCCTCCTTGTTGACTCCCGGCATTTCCGCGATTACCTGAACCTCCTCGTCTGTCTCAATCACGTCAACGAGAGGCTTTCTCTGATCGACATCCTCCCTTATCGCTGGCTTCGTACCGAACTCCCTGATCTCCGGCTTTCCGTCGGGTCCAATCCTTATGCTGAACCCCCTGACTATCGGTCTGCCCTCCGAGAGTTCAGCAGTCCTTATGAGCTCGTCGAACTCCTTCATCATTCTCCTAAACAGCTCGTCGAACTCCTCGAACGGGAACCTGAAGAACTCATCAAACCAGTCCTCATCATCCCAGTCCCTCTTCTTCCTCCTCCAGGGCATCACCCATCACCTCCTTTCAAATGTTTAAAAAATTCAGGAGTACATCCTGTGAAAGTCCTTAACTATCTCCTCATACCTCTTAATGTCGTCCTTCGTTAGACTCGGCTTGACCTTCTCTATCGCCTTCATGAAGTGGTCCCTCGTGACCCTGATCTCCTTGATCGCCTTTCTGACTTCCTCCTCGGAGTACCTGGTCAGCGCCTCTCTAATTGCAGTGAGTCCCGCTTCCCTGCACACGGCCTCGATATCCGCTCCGCTGTAGCCCTCTGTCTTCTCCGCGAGCTCGTCCAGATCAACGTCATCTGCGAGTGGCATACCCCTCGTGTGTATTCTCAGTATCTCCCTCCTGGCCTCCTTGTCCGGCGGTGGGATGTAGATGTGCCTCTCGATTCTGCCAGGCCTCAGCAGTGCCGGATCCACCATGTCGGGTCTGTTGGTTGCTGCGATCACCACCACGTCCTTCAGCTCCTCAAGGCCGTCGAGCTCGGTGAGCAGCTGGCTCACGACCCTCTCGGTGACGTGCGAGTCTCCTATTCCACCCCTCCTCGGTGCCAGGCTGTCGATCTCGTCGAAGAAGATTATGCACGGCGCAACCTGCCTCGCCTTCCTGAACATCTCTCTGACGTGCTTCTCGCTCTCGCCCACCCACTTGGAGAGCAGCTCAGGACCCTTGACGCTTATGAAGTTGGCGTTGCTCTCATTTGCAACTGCCTTCGCAAGCAGCGTCTTTCCCGTGCCCGGTGGACCGTAGAGCAGTATGCCCTTCGGCGGCTTTATGCCGACCTCCCTGAACAGCTCTGGATACTTCATCGGCCACTCCACTGCCTCTCTGAGCTCCTGCTTGGCCTTTTCGAGCCCTCCAATGTCGTCCCATTTGACGTTGGGAACTTCAACGAGCACCTCTCTCATCGCCGACGGCTCTATGTTCTTCAGAGCCTCGAGGAAGTCGTCCATCGTCACCTTCAGGCTCTCGAGAACCTCGGCCGGTATCTCTTCTGCCTCAATGTCTATCTCTCCCCTCTCCATTCTCTTTCTGAGTGCGTGCATTGCAGCCTCCTTGGCGAGAGCTGCGAGGTCTGCTCCGACGAATCCGTTGGTGAGCTCCGCGATGTATTCGAACATCTCGTCGATGAGCCTCGTTTTAACTTCGCTGAATATCTCCTCATCCGCTTTGAGAGCCTCGACGATTCCCTCCTCGCCGTCTGCCTTCTCAACCGCCTCCAGCACCCTTTCGACTCTGCTCTCATCGAACCTGCCTGACCTTCTGAACTCTTCGAGTACCCTGAGCACGTCGCCCCTGCTGTAATCTGGCTCTATGGGCATACCCCTCGTGTGTATCTGCAGGATCTCCTTTCTGCCTTCCTTGTCTGGCACTCCGATCTCTATCTCCCTGTCGAACCTCCCCGGTCTTCTCAGCGCGGGATCTACGGCATCCGGCCTGTTGGTTGCGCCAATGACTATCACCTGGCCCCTCGCCTCGAGACCGTCCATTAGCGTCAGCAGCTGAGCGACCACCCTCCTCTCAACCTCTCCGGTAACCTCCTCCCTCTTCGGTGCGATGCTGTCGATCTCGTCGATGAATATTATGCTCGGCGCGTTTTCCTTGGCCTCCTCGAAGATCTCCCTGAGCCTCTGCTCTGACTCGCCGTAATACTTGCTCATTATCTCCGGTCCGCTTATGGAGATGAAGTGCGCGTCCACCTCATTCGCAACCGCCTTTGCTATCAGCGTCTTTCCTGTGCCGGGTGGACCGTGCAGTAACACTCCCTTTGGCGGCTCTATTCCGAGCCTCTGGAACAGTTCCGGATGCTTCAGAGGTAGCTCAATCATCTCCCTCACGAGCCTGAGCTCCCTCTTCAGTCCACCGATGTCCTCGTAGGTCACGTTGGGAACCTGCCTCTTGACCTCCTCGGCAGGCTTGTCCTTCAGCTCAACCTGGGTGCTCCTCGACACTATCACGACTCCAGACGGCTTGGTTGACGTGATGACGAAAGTCAGAACGTGTCCGAACACCTCCACCCTGATTCTCTGACCTCTGATTACGGGCCTGCCCTCGAGCAGCCTCTGCAGGTAGGCCTCACCACCCATCAGCCTAACAGGCTCAGTGGGGGCGAGCGTAATCTTCTCGGCAGGCTTTGCCTCCACCTTCCTGATCTTCACCCTGTCGTCTATGCCCACTCCCGCGTTGCTCCTTATGTTCCCGTCAATCCTTATTATCCTCTTTCCCCTGTCCTCCGGATAGCCGGGCCACACTATCGCCGGAACCTTGTTCTTCCCGGTTATCTCGACGATGTCACCACTCTGAAGTCCGAGCTCTGCCATCACATCTGGATCGACTCTCGCAATTCCTCTGCCGACGTCCCTGTGGTACGCCTCGGCAACCCTCAAATACACATCCTTACTCATGACCATCACCTCTCCATCTCAACTTCAGCTTCACCACACCACCTTCCTCAAATCTCGATACGAGACCGCTCTTCTCGAGTCTCATGAGCGCGAGGTTAACATCCTCATACGGAAGACCGAAGGTCTGGGAGATCTTTTCTGGGGTGTCGAGCCCCTTTATCATCGCGTACAGCACTATCTTGCTGACCTCGTCGATCCTCATTCTGTCGAGCTCTGCGATCATCCTGTCTATCAGCTCGTCTATCCTGTCTGAGACGTCCTTCTGAAGGAGTCTGAAGGCTCTCTCCATCTCCTTCAGCTTTTCAAAGACTTCGCTGAGCTCCTTCCCTGCCTTCCTGTTCATCATCGACGCGACCTCGCTGAACGTCTTCTGGAGCCCTCCGCTTTCCTCGTTCAGCACTTCAACGGCGAACCGGTGCGGCGAGATCGTTATGGATATGTTGAACGTCCTGTCGATGTAGTAGTACCTCCTTCTGCCCTCCTCGTAGCTCCTTATTATCCCGGCCCTCTCGAGCTTCTCAAGGTGCTCCAGAACGACCTTGGGCGCCATTCTGAGCGCGTAGGATATCTCGCTAACGTAGCACGGTTTTTTTGTGAGCAGCTGCAGTATCTTCCTTCTGCTCTCGTTGGCAAGCAGCTCCAGCAGTTCCTCCCAGCCCCTGTCCTTACTGTTATTTACTAACATTCGGTTAGTAATTTGCTGAAACTACTATATAAACTTTTCGGTAACATCACTGTGAGCGGGAGATGAATCAGGAGAAGCACAGAAAACTTAAAATAAAATTTGAGGCTCGATTTCAGGTGATGAACATCCCCGAGAAGTGTAAGGACTGCATGATATGCTACAGGAAGAAGAGGGAAAAGTAAATGGACATACTCGAGATAGCGGAGAGTTTCGGCATACTCCTCTTCAGGAGGAAATACGGCAGAGGATTCAGACCTCACCTCTCCATGAGGCTCGGTGGAGTTGACTTCCACATCGACTCTTCTCCAGGGAAGGGGTACAACCTCATAACTCACGCCCACTCCGACCACTTCGGGCAGAGGAACATGAAGAACTACAAGGCCGTGGCCTCCACTGAAACCGCAAAAATTCTCTCTGCGGTGACCGAGAAAAGGTTCGCTGGCAACACGTTCAGGGTCGGTGAGAGGATAACCCTTAGCGACATCGTGATTGAAACCTATCCCACCCACCACATGCACGGCTCCTCTGCGTACTTTTTCAGAGACCACGGGATTCTCATTACCGGAGACGTGAAGGACTACTCGGAGCTTCCGGAGTGCGAGCTTCTGATTGCAGAGGCGACGTACGGTCACCCGAGTCAGACATTCAGGGATGAGCTGGACAGGGTCGTTGATGCCGCAGAGAAGGGACACGAGCTCGGAGTGTATCCGATCGGAAAGGCACAGAGAATTGCGACGCTCCTCTCCGAGAACGGTATCGGATTCGAGACGACGGAGAAGATATCGCGCATATGTGATGCTCTCGGAATAGAGTACGACGACGGAGATGCCAAGCTTCTGCCACCCAAAATGGTCAAAAACGGATTCGTTCTGTCCGCTCAGAACTTTTACAGAAACAGGATAACCGTGAGCGACCACGTTGACTTCAGGGGACTGGTCGAAATGATCGAGCACTGCAACCCGGACTTCGTGATCTTTTACCACGGAAATCCCACAAAAAGGCTGCTGGAGGAAGTTGAGAGAAGCGGAAGAAAAGCCCTAACACTTTCCGACGTCAACGTCTGGCTTTGAAGCCCTGTAGGCAAGCACACCCGCGTAAAGGAAGGGTGTGTCGAGCAGCGCTATCAAAAGCTTGAGCGTGTACTGGCCGATAATCAGCTCCGCTACAGGCGCAACTCCGTAGAATGCGATGGTTATGAAAACGACCGTGTCTATCAGCTGAGACATGGCCGTTGATACGTTGTTCCTGATCCACAGGTGCCTGCCGGCCGTCCTCTCCCTGATGTAGTGAAACACGTACACGTCGTTGGTCTGGCTGATCAGGAATGCCGCGAAGGATGCGAGTACTATCCTCGGCGTGAATCCGAAGATCTGATTGAAAGAGGTCACAAAGTCCTCGCTGACGAATGGGGCTGGAGTCCACTGGAGGACGACGTATATCGACAGCAGGTATATGACGTTTGCCGTGAATCCCGCTATCACCGCCTTCTTCGCAACCTCCTTCCCGAAGATCTCACTTATGAAGTCTGTTATCAGAAACGTGATCGCGTACACGATAACTCCCGCAGGCGCAACTATCCCGCCGACAGATATCAGCTTCACGGCCACTATGTTGGCTATCACCGTTAGGACAGCATAAACTCCCACCAGAACCTCCACTCCGAACCTCCTGGTCATGGCTATCGCAAGGGTCACCGCGGATAGCGTGACTGCTGACCACGCAATGAACTCGCTGACAAGCATGAAAATATCCAGGACGGTGTCGGTTTAAAAAAATGACTAAGGTATGATCTCGGTCGTATTCAGGAATCTGGGATACCTGAGGCTGTCAATGTCTATCACACCCTTTTCGGCAAGTTTCAGGGCACTCGCCTTAACCCGCTCCATCTCTCTAATCAGGCTGATCGTGGCTTCGCAAAGCTTTCTGAACCCATATTCGCCCCACAGCCTCTCTCTGTTGGAAAAAAGACACCTCCCACCACATATCGAAAAGTACCTGCAGGAGGGGCACGGTTCGACGACTCCGACCCTTCTCGTAACACCCTCCCGTAGGTTACCAGCATGGTTCCACGAGAGGTCAGAGACGACGGGGCAAGCGACGATTCTGCCGTCCGTTGTAATTGCAAAGCTCTCAGATCCGCTACCGCATGGAGGTGAAGCGTGCGGTTCAAATATCATCGCGCTGAGAACTCCGAGGAAAGGCACGATTCCCGGAACGTCGCCTCTCTCGAGAGATCTCTCGAAGAAAACTGCGAGCTCCGAAATACCAGATTTGTACCTCTCCAGCCACCCGTCGAAGTCCACCCACATTCCGTCTGCGCTCCAGATCGCATCAATCTGCCAGTGTACGTGGGTGAACAGGCCGGAGTTTAGGAGGTGGAGGACGTCGAGATATATGTCGGTTTTCTGCGAGGCAGTCATGCGTGCGATGAGCTCACCCCTGCAGTGCTCCCGCACTCTCGCGACGTTTTCCATCACTCTCTCATAAACAGAACCTCTGTAGTAGTCCGTCACGCCCTTTCTTCCGTCAACAGACACGAGGATGCTCGAGAACCTGCTGATGTACTCCCTCTCAAGCCTGTGGAGGAGCAGTCCGTTGGTCTGCAGTATGAAATGCTCCGCTTCCACCTCATCCATGATCTTCTTTATTACATCAACCCTGAGGAGTGGCTCTCCACCGTAAAATGCAACGCTAACCCTCCCGTGAGAGTTCAGAAATTCAACGAGCTCCTCGATGTCGTAGGTTATGTCGCGGGGCATCACCGACTCATCTATGCTGCCTCCGCAGTACCTGCACCTCAGGTTGCACCTGCCCGTCAGCATCAGGATGAACAGCATCCGGTCAGAGCAGTTCTGCAAGGACTTTTAAATTTCCCATGTAGTACACCCCGTCCTCAATCGCGTAAACGTCCACCTCTCCCCCCTCGAACTCCCTCATGATCGGAGAAATGAAGGTGCCCTCGAGAACGTTGCTTCCAGTAAAAAAGGGGGAAAAAGCCGGAAGAACCCAGACTTCACGCTTTGCATTAACCGCGTGAAGAAAACACCTGAAGGAGTAGACCGCTCCTCCGTGCCTGACCTTTATCGAAGGGTGCTCGTGCCCCATGATCACCTTCGGGTCGCCGCATTCAGCGTGACCGTGAACCACCGCATAGCCCCCCACGTAGACCTTCTCGGAAAGCTTTACTCCATACTTCTCGAGTATTGCCGCGAGGTAGTTGTCGTGATTGCCCCTCACAACCTCGAGTTCCGCCCTACCCCTGACAGATTCTATGAATTTTCTGACATCCCTCCACTCTCCGGGAACGTTTCTGCTGAACTCGTGCTTTAAATCTCCTGCAACGACGATTCTGCTCAAACCGTGCTCATCAACAAGCTCGAGAACGCTTTCTATGAGCCATTCCACCTGAAGAGGTGGGATTGCAACACCCTTCTCCTCGAGGACACCCTCTATGCCGAGGTGCAGATCCGCGATTACCGCCGTGTCGCCGATGATTGCAGCGCCCTTCTCACTGAGTTCTGGCACTTCCACACCCATCGGTGTGCGTTGGTTTTCGGAGCTAAAAAATAATTGGGATCAGAAGTCGCCGTATATGAGTGCCCTGTAGAGCTCCTCATCTCCGTAACTCTTCGCCCTCTCAACCACACCTGCTATGTAGTTCATGTCACTGAGTGGTACAAACGATTATATACCGGTTGGCCCTGTCCCGAATGTAATAATGTTTTTTTAAGTATAAGTTGCATGCTTTTCTACCACACGTTGTGGTTTGCGAAAGCTCCAGGAAACTGGAGAATATGAAAAAGATTATATTCGGCAACCTTGTCCAGTGCGTTGAGGTGATGAAAAATGCCAGCTGTGGTTGATGCTGAACTCTGCACCGCCTGTGGGACGTGCGTTGATGAGTGTCCGGTTGGGGCAATTGAGCTGAACGATGTTGCGGAGGTAAACGCAGACCTCTGTACCGAGTGCGGAAGCTGTGTTGACGCCTGCCCCGTTGGAGCAATAAGCCTCCAGTAATTCGTTCCTCCGGTTTTTATTATTTTTTGGCATAAAGCTTTTAATTTATCCGCTCGATTAAAGAAACGTGATTAATATGGGGCTGATAACGAGTCTGAAGACGAGATTCAGAAGCATATTCAGGTGGTTTCTCAAGAAAGACAAGATGAGAATAGGGATCTACGGTCCTCCAAATGCCGGAAAAACAACGCTCGCAAACAGGATCCTGAGGGACTGGACAGGAGACGTCATGGGATCGGAAAGTGAGGTTCCGCACGAAACAAGGAGGGCGAAGCTGAGAGAGGGCGTGAAGATAGAGGTGGATGGCAAAACCCTAACGATAGACATAGTGGACACGCCAGGAATAGCGACGAAAATAGACTTCCACGACTTCCTCAAGTATGGGATGAGTGAGGACGAGGCTAAGAGAAGAGCGAAAGAGGCGACCGAAGGAGTTATTGAAGCAATAAAGTGGCTCGACGACCTGGATGGCGTCTTGCTTGTTATGGATGCAACAGAGGACCCCTACACACAGGTTAACGTCACCATAGTTGGGAACATAGAGGCCCGCGGTCTGCCGCTTCTGATTGTTGCCAACAAGATAGACCTGCCAACCGCATCTCCGGCGAGAATCAAGGCCGCGTTTCCGCAGCACACAGTGGTTCCGATATCCGCACTCAAGGGCCTGAACATTGACACGCTCTACAGGACGATGGCCGAGAAGTTCGGGTGATGGTTATGGAGGGTGTTCAGCTCAACCTGATATCAAAGGAAAAGCTCGAAAGGATGAGTTCAATGGAGAAGCTGAGGATGATACTGGACAGCGTGAAGGAGGGAAAGATCGTCGTGCTCGAAAGCGGCCTTTCTCCAGAGGAGGAGGCGAAGCTGATCGAGCTAACAATGCTCGAGATTGATCACGAGAACTTCGTCGGAATAGAGGTCGAAAGCTACCCTCCAAGGGAGAGCTTTTTCTCGAAGCTCCTCGGCAAGAAGACCGGACGTCTGACTCTAATCGGACCTGCAAACAGGGTGAAGACGCTCTCGAAGCAGGAGGACCTGATCACCGCCATGGTCCAGCTCGGTGATAAGTGATGCCACACAGATGCACTCAGTGCGGCAGGGAGTACCAGGACGGAGACGTGAGAATACTCCAGGGGTGCGAGTGCGGGAACAACAAGTTCCTGTACATACCCAAGAAGAAGGGCAAGGAGGCCGAGGAGATCAGAGAACAGTTCGAGAGGATAGAGAGCGTCAGAATAATCGCCCCCGGGATGTACGAACTGAACATCGAGAAGCTCATGGAAGGTGGGGAGGTCGTGATAGCTCTCCAGGAAGATGGCAAGTACGCAGTCCACCTTCCATCTCTTTTGAAGAAAAAGAAGAAGCAGTGATCAGCCTTCCACTTCTATGCCGAGGGCGTTAAGGAACCTCTTTTTCACCGCCTGGGTCACCAGCTTCGCGAGGGTCTCCTTGTCGCTCACGTCACCGAAGATTCCGAGGGGAATTCTGCCACCGGCAGCGTGTGCGTGTCCACCAGCGCTGCCCACATCCCTGAATGCCTTCTTCAGGACGTCACCTATGTTGATCCTGACGTCCGAGTTCCTCGCCGAGAGGTAAACGTTGTCCTTTATTATTCCGAACACGAGAACAGTTGAGATACCCTCAAGCTTGAGGAGGAAATCAGCCGCCTGGGGTAGCGTGTCTTTGTCGGTGATAAACCCTGCAAAGGATATGAGGAACGACGAGAATATCTCCCTGTTCTTGATTGCTGTCCCGAGGACGTCGAGGGTTTCAGTTGACAGTGCGGGCCCCTCCATCTTCTCGAGCAATTCGTTATCGACGAACGGGTAGAGGTACGCAGATGCGAGAAAATCGTTTGTTCTCGCGTTTCTCCTGAACTCCTCCGTCTCGGTTTGAATGCCAAAGAACAGTGCAGTTGCGAGGGTCTTTGTTGGAACTATCTTCAGGTCCTGAAGGTACAGCGTGAGGATCGTCGCGGTAGCGCCAACGTCCCCTCTGACGTCAACAAACTCCGCGTTCACATTCTCTGCGGGGTGGTGGTCGATGGTGATGTCCACATCCACATTCTCCGGAATTGAGTTGTTAAGTCCTGGATCCGCAGAATCGACGAGGGCGAACCTCGCGTAGCCTGAGAGATCGACCTCGTTGGCCTTCAGCATCGGTATATTCAGGAGGTTTACCATGGCCTTGTTCTGCTGGTGCTGTATCTCACCGTAATACAGGATGTCCGCCTCAACACCGAAGTGTTTGGCGATCTCTCTCAGCGCAAGAGCTGAGGCTATTGAGTCGGGATCGGGATTGTCGTGAGTGAATATGCCGATCTTCCCTTCGGTGCTCTGTATAACGTTCCTGAGGAACTTGAGCTTCCGGAGGGATTCCACCCTCTTGATGCTCGAGAGGAGCTGCTGTTTCATGCTTTCAAGAGGAGTTATGACGACGTCAACGCCAATCTCCTCCATCTCCTCTCTCGCCTTTGAAGATGTGGCCCTCGCAACGATGAGGACGTCCTCACTTCTCTCCCTGACCTTGGAAGCAACCTCGCGATTTATCTGATCGTCTGACGTGAGGATCAGGACTCCTGTGAGCCTGCCAAAATCGATGGAGTCCAGCGTTTTGTCGTCCCTTATGTCTCCAACAACTGCATCTATTTCCTGATCCTTGAGGACCTCGACCTTCTCAGGATTGATGTCTATGGCCAGAACCCTCTTGCCTGCGGAAATTAGGTCTTTGACGACCGATGAGCCGAGACTGCCGCACCCGAGTATTACGTACTCGTAATTTCCATTTACATCATCTGGCATTGCAATTAAACAGAGTGTGCCCATTATTTAAGATTTCCTGATCCCCTCCAGGGCTGTTCGACGGAATTTTCAAAAAACTTAAATACTACGCATGGACATAATTATCATGAGGTGAGCGCATAATGGTGAAGATCATTCACGCCCAGACTGTACTGCCAGAGGAGGTGCTCGAGGAGCTCAAGAGAAAGACGGGGGAGCTGGCAACGAAGGACGCGCTGGCAAAGGCGGTAGAGCACTACCTCGTGTGCCCGTACACCCACGAGGAGCCAATAGGCAAGAGACTCGAAGAGGTCATAAGAAAGAAAAGAAAGTAACTCACGCGCCAGATTCAGGCGTTAAAGAATCTGGCGGGGCTGAATGGTTTCAGGTTTGGATTTTCTCCTTTTATTATGAGCTTCGCGAGTTCTCTGCCCATTGCCGGTGCGACGATCATTCCGGTGTGCCTGCCCAGTCCGTTCGCCTGAACGAACCCGTCGACCTCGGTGAAACCCACCACCGGCAGACCATCCCTGCCCTCGTCGTAAACTCCGGCCCACTGCCTGAGCATGGCAAGCCCCTTCAGCATTGGAATCAGCTGAGTTGCCCTTCTCGCATACTTAGTCGCAAACTCGAGCGTGCTCTTGGTGGTGATCTCGTCAGTCTCTTTTCCGATGATTCCTCCCACGATCTCGCCCCTCGCCGACTGGCTGAGGTAAACACCGTACGTGACGTCGAGAATGTAGGGGTCGAGGTACGGCTTTATGCTCTCGGTCACGCAAATCTCCTCCTTGATCACCCTGTTGTCCAGCCTGACTCCTGCCATCCCGCTAACCTCGTTGCTCCAGGCTCCGGCAGCGTTAACCACGACGTCTGCTCTGTGGAGTTCTCCGCCCGCCTTCACGCCCTTGACGCCTCCTTCCACGACCACATCCTCAACCCTCGTCTGATCAAGTATCCTGACTCCCAGTTCCCTGCACCCCTTGGCAAGCCCCCACACAACCGGCCAGGGAAATATCACTCCGGAGTTTTCACAGTATGACGCGAGCGTTATTGCAGAGCTGTTGAAATCAGGAACGTATTCCCTCACATCCTCGGGCTCAATTATCCTCGAGTTCACGCCGAGCTCGTTCTGCATCCTCACGTCTTTCCTCAGCTTTTCAGCATCCTCCTCGCTCGCCGCAACCTTGATGTAACCGTCCTTTCTGAACAGAAAGTTGAACCCCACCTCTCCCGGGAGCGTGTCGTACAGTTCAAGGCTTTTCTTGGCAAACGGAATCAGCTCTTTCTTATCGATCATTGGAGTTATTCCACCGGAGTTTCTGCCGCTGGCCCCGTAAAGCAGGTACTTCTGTTCGAAAACCGATACCTCCGCACCCATCTTGGCGAGATAGTAAGCGGTTGAGAGTCCCATTACACCTCCGCCGATTATCGCCACCCTCATTCCGCATCACCCTCTGAGAGGACGTAAAGCGGCACCGGGTTTACTGGAGGTCTCTGAGTCGTAACTCCGATCTCCTCGGGACTCTTTCCGGTTTTCTGAGAGAGAATCCTTATTATGTGCATCAGACAGCCCTTCCCCTGACATGCTCCCGTCGTGGCGCCCGTGTACCTCTTCAGGCTCTCGAGGTTATCGTACCCCTCTTCGATGGCGTGGATGATCTCATCCTCTGTCAGGTCCTCACACCTGCAGACTATCTTTCTTTCCTTAACCATGGTTTATCACCTCTTCCTGACCGCCCTAACCTCGAAAATCAGATCCTTGTCCATTTCAACCGTGACGAGCTGAGTTCTGTCGTTTCTCTCTGGCTTCAGAGCCCATGTGACCACTCCCTCGCCTACCTCCTCTCCCCTTCGGTTGTACAGCTTTACCCTGTCGCCTTTTTCGAGCCACGGGAGAAATTCGTACTGGAGTGTCACGTAACCCCTGCCCTCCTTCACCTGGAGCATGAATATCGCGAGACCCGGACAAACCCTTATGCACGCCATGCAGCCCGTGCACTTCTCGTAGTCAACTTTCGGTGGATCGTTTATGTTCTTCATCTCTATCGCATCAAACCTGCACGACTCGTAACATGGAGAGCACGGAATTGACTGGGGACACTCTATGTAGGCGACGGGCTTCTTGGAATTTATCCTCTCCTCGGGAGGAAACGGTGGTAGCTCCTCAGCCTCCAAGTAACCGCGCTCAAGGTACTTCATATCATCACCTCTTTTTCGAGGACACACTTTTCAAGTCCACACACAATTCTCTCTCCAAACGGACCGGCCCTGAAGTCCTCAAGATCCTTCACAGCCTCCTCGAGCTCCTTCTTCGCCTCATCTCCTCCGTAGCCCAGGGTGATTGCCGCATGTATGCCCGCTATCCTTCCCTCCATGATTGCCGCTGTCGCTTCCTCAATTCCAGCAACATCTCCCGCCACGTAAACCCCTTCGACGCTCGTTTCGTTGAACCTCGTTCTCATGGGTACGAGACCTCCGAGCTCCGGCACGAACTTCATCTGAGCGTTTACGTGGTACAGAAGCTCGTGAGCGGGAGACAGTCCCACAGCAACGCAGATGAAGTCGCACTTGACCTCCTTTTCGCTACCCGGAATTACCTGCCACCTGTCGTCGAGCTGTGCGATTACAGCCCCCTCAACCGTCTTCTCTCCCACCGCCCTCACAATCGTGTGCCTCGTGTAGATCGGGACTCCAAGCCTCCTGACCTTCGCAGCGTGGACGAAGTAGCCTCCAATTCTGGGCATCGCCTCAACAATTGCGGCAACCTCAACGCCTGCCTGCATAAGCTGATATGTGAGAATAAGTCCCACGTTGCCCGACCCTACGATCAGGCCCCTCTCTCCCGGCTTTATCCCGTAAACATTCATCAGAGTCTGAACGCCGCCTGCTCCGTAAACTCCGGGAAGGTCGTTGTTTTCGAATATCAGCGTCCTCTCGTACGCTCCAGTCGCTATCACAATTTTCTTGGCCTTCACCCTGAGCAGCTTGGAGTCCTTCTGAACGGCTGCCACGTCTTTCCCGTATATCCCGAAAACCTTGGTTTCCTTCCTGATGTCAACGTTATCGTACTGCATGAGCTCCTCTTCGAGTATCTCGGCTATCTTTATCCCCCTCGTTCCAGCCCTGTGTCTCGCACTGCCGAAGAACCTGTGGGTCTGCTTTATCAGCTGTCCTCCGAGATAGTTGTTCTCATCCATCAGCACAACCTTAGCCCCGTACTTTGCCGCGTGAATTGCGGCCGAGAGTCCTGCGGGGCCACCACCAACAATCGCCACGTCAGCTTCAATCTCCTCGTAGCCCGTGTCAACTTTCGGAATGCTCCTGGGCGGATTTCCAAAGCCAGCGAGCTTCCTCATCTGCTTGGTTGCAAACTCCCTCAGCTTCCTCGATCCGGTAAATTTCTTGTAGTGTGCTCCGTGAGGAAACACGGTATCAATTATTCTGTCGAAGATTGCGAGCGCATCATTTTCCGCGTTGGGCTTCGAGTTCTGAGTCCTGATCTGCATTCCGTCTCTCACGTAAACCTTGCATGTCCTTACGTTGGGAACACCGTCGACCTCCATCATGCACTGCGAGCACTTGCCTATCGCACAGAAGAAGCCCCTCGGCCTGTGAAATCTGAAAGACCTGCTGAAAACCCTTACACCTGCAGCGTAGAGGGCAGCAGCGACGCTCTCTCCCTCATAAGCCTTTATTGGTTTGCCGTTGAAGTAGATGGTCACCTCTTTTCCCCTTTCAAAATCAACGATCGGATGTGATTCGAGCCTCATGGTTTCACCTCTCGTTAAAATCACTATTTTCCAAAATCAACCATTATATAACTTTTCCGAAAAAACGCTTTTATTTGACGGCGTAAATTAAACAAAAAATCATTACAGTCAGACGCGTATGGAAAGGCAAATCTCCCGACACGCAGCAGAGTCAGGGAAATTAATAGTAGTAATATTTACACCTAATATAATTCGATATGTTTATATACTGGCTTGCCAGCGTGAGAGCGTGAAGACGATAGAGGAGATCAACAGGAAGATTAAAGAGGGTTCAGCAAACGTCGTCACGGCCATCGAAATGAAGGAAATCGTCAGGGAGCTGGGCCCCGAAGAGGCTGCGAAAGAGGTTGATGTCGTAACCACCGGTACATTCGGTGCAATGTGCTCCTCCGGGGTGTTTTTCAATTTCGGACACTCAGATCCCCCGATAAAAATGCAGAGGGTCTGGCTTAACGATGTCGAGGCGTACACTGGAATTGCCGCCGTTGACGCGTATCTTGGCGTTACACAGCTCTCCGAGACGCTCGGAATGGAGTACGGTGGTGGGCATGTTATCGAGGACCTTCTCAGGGGGAAGGAGGTCGAACTGAGGGCCACGGCATACGGCACTGACTGCTACCCGAGAAAGGAGATTGTGACAGAGATCAGCCTTGAAGACGTAAATCAGGCGATAATGGTAAATCCGAGAAACGCGTACCAGAGGTACAGGGCCGCGACCAACTCCTCAGACAGAATTCTGAAGACGTACATGGGAACCCTCCTTCCGAACTTCGGGAACGTCACCTACGCAGGAGTGGGGGAGCTCTCCCCTCTGAACAACGACCCTGAGTACAGGACGATAGGCGTGGGGACGAGGATATTCCTGGGTGGAGCTAAGGGGTACGTTATCGGCGAGGGTACGCAGCACGCACCACCATTTGGAACGCTAATGGTTCAGGGTGACCTGAAGGAGATGAGCGCCGAATACATGAGGGCGGCAACTTTTCCCGGATACGGCACAACGCTCTTCGTCGGAATGGGAATCCCGATACCGGTACTCGATGCTGAGATGGCGAAGGCCACTGCAGTCACAGACAGCGAGATAGAGACCGTGATAATAGACTTCGGCGTTCCGAGGAGGGACAGACCGGTAATCAGGAAGGTGACCTACGAGGAGCTGAAAAGCGGAAAGGTCGAGATCAACGGCGAAGAGGTCAGGGTGTCTCCGCTTTCGAGCTACTACATGGCACGGAAAATTGCGGAGGAGCTGAAAAAACAGATAGAACGCGGAGAGTTTCTGCTGTCCCTCCCGGCCGAGAGGGTGCCCGCTAAGCAGGTGTTCAGACCGATGAGGCAGAGGGAGGTAAAGGTTGTCAGGAGCGTGATGAGCTCTCCCGCAATAACCGTAAAACCGTCTGAGACGATTGAGACTGCATCTAAGCTACTGATCGAGAATGGAATAAACCATCTGCCTGTCGTGGACGACAGTGGTAAGCTCGTCGGGATAGTAACGAGCTGGGACATCGCAAAGGCGGTCGCAACCGGCAAGGCAAGGAAGGTGGAGGAGATAATGACGAGGAGAGTCATCACCGCTTCACCGGAAGATCCGGTGGAGATCGCCGCGAGGAAGATGGACACGAACAGGATTTCCGCTCTTCCCGTTGTGGATGCAAGGGGCAGGGTTATTGGAATTGTCAGCAGCGAGGATCTGAGCAAGCTGCTTGCGAGGTGATCCGCATGATGGTTGAACTCGTTTACGACTCTGAGGTCGTCAGAGAGCCGATACTGACCAGAGTCGCGATAGAGGAGAGAGTTCTGATAAACATAATTGAGGCGAGCGTCGGGGCAAGAGAGGGAAGGATAGTGGTGGAAATTCCCGATGAAGTGTCGGAGAGGGTGATCAGCAGGCTCATGGAGCAAGGCGTCAAGGTCAGGGTTCTCGACAGAGGTATAGAGAAGAGCGACAGCTGCGTCCACTGTGGAGCGTGCATAAGCGTGTGTCCCGTTGGCGTATTCACTAAAGACGACGAGGAGAAGGTCAACGCCGACTCATCAAAGTGTGTGAGGTGCAGAATCTGCGTAGGAGTATGTCCGGTAGGCGCTCTGAGCCTTCCAGAGTGAAGTACAGGCGCTACCACTTCCAGTACAGGGAAACAATAACGACGATACTGGCAAGGGACGACGAGACATACAGAAAGGCCGTAAAGGGGATGCTATACGCCAGAGAAAGGATTGAGAGCTACATAGCCATAAACCCACTTTTTTTGACCTCTCTCGAGCCCATGGACTGTCACGGAGAGGTGGTGGAAAGGATGTGCAACGCAGCGAGGATTGCAGGGGTCGGCCCCATGGCCGCGGTCGCGGGAACGGTCGCATGGTACGGCGTGGAGTTCGCAAACTCGGACTTCATAGTCGTGGACAACGGTGGGGACATCGTGATCAGAACCGACGAGCCGGTTACTGTGGGGGTTTACGCCGGGAAAAAGCTGACCATAGGTTTTGAAATGGGAGGTGACGGAGAGCTGAAGGCTGTCTGCACATCGAGCGGTAAGATAGGCCCGTCGCTGAGCTTCGGGTACGCGGATGCGGCGACGGTGTTCTCGGACAACCCTGCCATTGCAGATGCGTGCGCCACAGCTCTCGGGAACGAGATCAAGGAGGATTTCGGTCGTGAAGAGGTCGAAAATGCCGTGGAAAACTTCTGGAGTGAAAAAAGGAGATACATCTCGGGAGTAATAGTCGTCAAGGACGATATCATTGCCCTCGCCGGAAACGTTCCGGATATCCGCACAGTTGAGATCGATCCCGAAATAATAACGAAGGGTTAGCCTACAGGTGCCTCTGTATCGCTTCCACCAGGTCCCTCCTCCTGAACGGTTTGCCAAGCACCTCGACAGCTCCAGCTTCTATCAGCTCGTTCCTTCTCTTCTCCGCATACGCTGTTAGGGCGATAATCTTCACGCCGGGATTCAGCTCCTTCATGGCCTTTATCGCCTCTATCCCGTTCATAACGGGCATCATCACGTCCATTATCACGAAATCCGGATTGAAGACCTTGAACTTCTCAACAGCCTCTCTCCCATCCCTGGCGCTGATAATCCTGTACCTCCCGCCCAGCATCAGTGACACAATCTCCCTGATCGCCACTTCGTCATCCACAACGAGCACCTTCTTCAATCAAACCACCTTTCGAAATTTTCGGAAAAACGGATTAAAAATTTTTCATGTGAACTGCACCTGCAGGATCAATGCGAGTTGTGCAGCACAAACAAAATTTTAAAAAACCTCCCCCAAATTGGTGAGCATGGTCAAACCACTCGAAAAGAAGTCAGCGAAACTTCTCGCGTTCGTTCTCGCACTCATCATGCTCGGCTCCGTGCTGGTTTACGCGCTGAAAGGCTCGTACACAATACCGAAGAGGGATGTTCTGTATGAGGCCGAAGGATTCAGAGAGACCCTCAAGCTCCTCTCGGACTCTCTCCAGGTGTACTACCTGAACTTCAAAACGTCTGATCCAAACATCGTGTCCCTTGTAAACGCTTACTGGAAGAATTTTGCCTCTGACCCAATTCTTCAGTACGTCAGGTTCACCGAACTCGACTCGATGTACTACGTGATCTACAACCAGTCCGAGTTCGGGTACACGCCCTACATGTACCTCTTCAACGTTGGGGATTCCAAGGTTTTCTTCAGCTATGACAACAAGGAGGACTACTTGGGCGTCACGGTCAAGACCAAGAGAGGATACGGATTCACGGAAAACACCGAGCCGGTGGCGCTCGGAACAATTGACGCGGTCATGAAGTACGTGGACACGATTTCAGGGAACAGGGCCACCAACAGCAGCTACGCAGACTACATAGAAAAGCTTCCGGACCTGAACTACGACTTTGCCATAGTCCTGTTCGGCGAGGCGGCGAACCAGACCATAAAGCTGAACGGCAGCAGTGGAAGGGTAGCCGACTTCTACTTCGAGGGGATAGCCGTGAACGAGTCCGGAGGGTATGACAAGGTGGTGGCCATAAACTTCCAGCAGAACATATTCTTCGTGAACGCAGAAAACGTGACTGAGTACTACAACGTGACGAGCTACGACACGCTCAACATAGCCTTCATGCACGACACCAACTTCACGAAGATCCTCACCGCCAAGCCAGAGATGAGAGCTGTGTTCATCCAGCCCGTCGTGGGCGGAAATGAGAGTCGAGGGTAACACAACGTTACTGCTCATAGGCCCCGGGAGGCTCGAAAGCAGCCAGTATGCAGAGGTATTCGGCGCCAAGGTCAGGAGCGTCACCGTTCCCGAGGGGAGGGTTTACCCAATCTATTTTTTGGAGGACAGCGAGATAGAGGTCACCGGAGACCACATACTCGTTAACGGAGACACCATTCCCGAAAGCTGGAAGCGGTTTGTGAGCAAGGAGTACGGAAGGGTCTTCACGTTCGGAGATACTGACAGCGGAAAGAGCAGTTTCTGTGTGTACTCGATCAACAGAACCAGAATAACCCACGTAATCGACTCGGATGTGGGTCAGAACGACATAGCCCACCCGGGCGCAATGGGACTTGGAGAGAAGAAAGGACAGGTGGTATCGCTCTCTGGGCTCAGAGTCGTGGAGGTCGCTTTTACAGGTGTGATATCCCCGTCAGGTTTCGAATCCCGGTGCCTGAAGGCATTCACACACCTCGTCAGGATGGCGGGAGAGAGCGTGATAGTTGATACCACCGGGTGGATCAGGGGGAGAAAGGCAAGAGACTACAAGCTGGCGAAGATAGAGGTGTTCGAGCCTGACGTGATAGCGTGCTTCGGTGAAGTGCCGTACTACTTGGAAGACTACGAGGTGTTCAGGCTGGACAGCTTCGTTGTGAAAAAGAGAGACAGGGAAACGAGGGTGGTGATAAGGGGCAGGAGGTACGACGAGTGGCTTAAAGATCTCGAGGACGTCGAGTACTCTGCCGGAGAGGTGGCTTTCAAAAACACATCAATGTTCAGGGGAGAACCGATTCAGGATGAGATGCTCGAAAGCTTTGGAGACGTGGTGTACGCAGAAAGGGGCTTCGATTTCGTCAACATATACTCCAGAAGCTTCGATCTTGGAGGAGAGGGGTTGAGGTTTCTCAGGGAGTACTTCGGCGTTGCGGACATCAACGTCATCAACCCCGACGACCTCAGGGGTCTGCTGCTCGGACTCAGAGGGGGAGACAGGTACATCTATAAAGGAGTTCTGCAGGACATTGATTTCGATGACAGAAAGATTAAAATCCTCGGAAAGAAAGATGCTGAGGTGATTGAATTCGGAAACATCAGACTCGATGATGACAGGAGAGAGGTGTTCGTGAGGGTACCATGACGGAGATAACGATCGAGACAAGGAAGAGGGAGGAAGTGATCGACATAACCGACAGGGTACTCGAGGCTGTCAGGGGAAAGAGCGGTCTCGCGATCGTTTATTCTCTCCATACCACGACGGCCATCACTGTAAACGAGGCCGAGCCGGGGTTAATGGAGGACATAATTTCCAGACTTTCAGAAATCGTCCCCTACATGGCGGGATACAGGCACGACAGAATAGACAGCAACGCTGATGCTCACATAAAGGCCAGCATAATTGGCAATTCCGTAACAATGCCCGTTGAAAACGGCAAACTGATCCTCGGAACATGGCAGAGGGTTCTTTTCATCGAGTTCGACGGACCGAGAAAAAGAAGAGTGCACGTGGTGGTCTATGAAACCGAGAAGAGTTGAGGACAGGCAGGATTACTACTACTGGAAGGCCAAAAAGGAGGGATACAGAAGCAGAGCTGCCTACAAGCTGTTGCAGATGAACAGAAAGTTCGGGCTGATCAGGGAAGGCTACTGGGTTCTTGACCTCGGTGCTTCACCGGGAGGGTGGAGCCAGGTAGCCGTGGAGCTCGGAGCCAGTGTCGTTGCTGTGGATCTGTCACCCATGAAGCCAGTAGAGGGCGTTACATTCATCCAGGGCGACATAACGTCAGAAGACACGAAGGCCAGGATCAGGAGCGTACGGGAAAAGTTCGACGCAGTGATATGCGATGCTTCGCCCAAAATTTCCGGACACTGGGACATTGACCACTTCAGATCGGTGGAGCTCGTCGAGTCGGCATTCTCAATAGCAAGGGAGTTTCTCAAACCGGGAGGAAACTTCGTCGTCAAAATGTTTCAGGGACAGGAAACGCCCAGGCTGTACTCGGAGTTCAAGAAGTACTTCAGGTTCAAGAAGCTTCACTCTCCTCCCGCATCGAGAAAAAGGAGTTCCGAGATCTACTTCATTGGCAAGGGATTCGGGGGAAAGTTCAGACCAAAAAGAGACGAGTGATGACATTCAGCGAAATAGACTGACACAAAAGGTGAATGAACTGTTTTACCCCGGAATAAAGCCGCGTAAAGTTTAATAAACCTTAGGGCGGTAATTTGTAACTTGGATAAAAAAGTATCCATATATTTTCAAACGAGAAAGCTTGTAGTGGTGATGTGCCATGAGATGGTATGAGATGTTTGCGGCTCTGGC
>NZ_JBPLZQ010000017.1:0-3828 GCF_054018175.1 Geoglobus sp. | reverse complement strand
TGGGATTATGTGGTATTTAGGCAATTCTCCGGTCGTGATACGAATTCATCTCACTTTCTCAGTCCCTTTTGTTCCTGTAATATCCACACTTCTTGAACCTCAGCTCCCCCCTCTTGAAGTCATCAACCCATCTCGGAAAAATCCTGGAAATTCTCGCCTCGAACCACCTGCACCTGTACACTCCATCGTACTCGTAGAACTTGCACTCCACGCATCCCATAAATCAAGTAAGATTGACAAAATATAAATTTTTCTTAACTGAGTTACCTCAGTCCCACGAGCTCTTCGAGTGCCTTTTTCTGGTCCTTCGCCTTTACAACCCCACTTGCCAGCAGAACACCGTCAGCTCCGAGGTCCATTGCTGCTATGACATCCTCGTAGGTCGCAATCCCTGCACCGCACAGAACTTTAACGTCCGGGCTAACCTCTTTCGCGGCCTTAACCGAATTCTCGACAACTTCTGGTTCTGCCTTGCTCACGGGAATTCCGCTTCCAATCAGCTCTGGAGGTTCAATGGCCACGTAGTCTGGGGAGAGTGCTGCTGCCGCCCTCGTCGTTGCGACGTTGTTCGTGCAGACGACTGAGGTGAGTCCGAGTTCCCTGAACTTCGAGACGAGGTAGTCTATGTCTGCGAGCCTGAGCCTCCTCTCGCTGTGGTTTATCAGACTGCCCTTAACGCCCTTCTCCTTCAGCATTTCGGGGGTGATCCTTCCGGTGTGACTTCCGTAGCTGACGGCATCTGCGTGCTGGGCGAAGACGTCTATGTCCACGCTCCTCACTATGTCGGGGATGTCGAGATAGTTCGGAGCGATGGCCATGTAGAAGTCCACCTTTTCGGAAACCTCCTTCACAGCCCTTGCGAGGGCTATTGCCCTCTCACCGCTCCCCTCCCCATACGCCTTAAAGTTTATGATAACGGCCTTCACGCAAACCACCTCAGAAGTCAGTCATGACCCTGAACTGGTCCGTATCGGGCTTCATGCTCGCCAGGAATCTCCTCGCCGCCCCTTCAATGTCTCTTGCCCTCGTTATCGCCCTTCCAACCACGAGTATGTCTGCACCACCCGAAATGGCGTCTTCGACGTTCTCCGGCCTTATCCCTCCTGCTACAGCTACGAGCACATCGTGCCTCTCCTTTATCGGTCTTGCGAACTTCCACGGTGGCTCTTCATGCTCCGAGTCTATCGCCCTGTGCAGCTCCACGACGTCGGGCTTCACCCCTGCCTCTACGATCTTGTCGAGCCTGCTGACAGGATCTTCAACGTTCAGCATGTCCACGACGCAGTAGATTCCGAGCTTCTGGGCCTCGTTTATGGCCTTCTTTATCGTGTTTATCGGCGCGAGCCCCGAGATGACGACCGCATTTGCTGTTGCATCGACAGCCATCCTCGCCTCGAGGTTGCCCGTATCGAGGGTCTTCAGGTCGAGCACAAAGAATGCATCCGGCTTCTCCTCCCTCAGCCTGAGGATCACCTCTGCCCCGTACCTCTTGGCGAGGGGAGTTCCAACCTCGAATATTATGTGGTCGCTGTCCGGTATGTACTTCAAAACCCTGAGCACCTCATCGATGTTTGGAATGTCGATCGCAACCTGGAGGTACGGTGGATCCCAGAGTCTGGTGAGCTTCCTGCCCGCAAACGGGTGGAAGCTCCTGTCCTTTTCGTACAGCACGGTATCGACGTCGGGGAAGCCCTGCATCGCCCTCTTTATTGCCAGCTTGGTTGCGCTGTAGTTGTAGTAGAATACCTTTTCCTTGTTCCTGGCCTTTGGATGTATGAAGACGCTCACCACGATTACGTAGTCATCGGC
The DNA here is from genome assembly GCF_054018175.1 of Geoglobus sp. Taxonomy (NCBI): domain Archaea; kingdom Methanobacteriati; phylum Methanobacteriota; class Archaeoglobi; order Archaeoglobales; family Archaeoglobaceae; genus Geoglobus; species Geoglobus sp. The sequence continues at coordinate 2,019 of NZ_JBPLZQ010000017.1, read as the reverse complement.
CTTTTCCTTAGGAATTATTCCGTCCTCCACAGCATCAGCAATCGCCTTTGCCACGGCCATCTGCGCAGGCCCGAAAATCAGCTCGGCCTGAAACATGTCCTTTACCGTGACCTTGGGTATGATTACGGCCGGTGGCTTGGTTATTAGGTTGGGCCTCAATACTGCAAGCAGCGGAGTGTGACCGGCTGAGAGCTGAGACAGAGCATTTGCAAAAGCCTCACCAACAGGGCTGTCCTTCGTCCCTATCATGAGGTCTATGTGCGCCACCTCGTTCCCCGCACCGACCAGCGCCTCACCAATCCTGTATTCCATAATCCACACCTCGGAAAAAGATTAGAATTCAAAAACCTCTTCGTAGAACCTTCTCACCATCTTCGCATCCGTGAGCAGCTCTTTCTCCTTGAGGATCTCTCTCTCGAGCTTCTTGAGGGTCGCGTGGATGGCGAACTCCACACCCCACCCCTCACCGGTGGCGAAGAATGTGCCCCTGTCCGACGAGAGCTTAACCCTGACGTGGATCAGCGGCAGACCCCTGAACCGCTCCTTGTGCTGCTTTATGTATATGAACATGACCGCATCTCTGATAAAGCTGCTGAACTTCCTCATGAACTTTTCCACGTCGTCCTGAATCGCCACCTGATCGAACTCGTCTATCTCCATCCCTCTGACTATGAGCTCGATTCTCAGCTGACCTTCCGGCTTCCTCTCGGCGAGGAACTTTTCGAGAATGTCTTTCTTCGTGACAATACCTTCCGGAGTCTCGTCAGCCGCAACGACGACCACGCTTGAAACCCTGTGCTCCACCATCTGGTCGATGACGTCCGGCACCCTCTCATCCTTCTCGCAGGTCACTGGCGGGTAGCTCATGATGCTCTCCACCATTATTGCGAGGGTCTTCTCCTTCTCGCCCTTGCTGTCACCCATTCTCGCCCTCTTTCTGGGTGCGATAATCCTGTCAACGATGTCCTTGCCCGTTATGACTCCGGCGACCCTGTGCATCTCGTCAACAACCACGAGCCTGTCAACACCGTGGGTTCTCATGAGCGAGAGGGCCTTTCCGGCGGAGTCGTGGGCGTTTATGGTGACGACGTCCGGGTTCATGACTTCCCTCACCTTGACGTCACTGAGCTCTTCTTTCAGGGCTATCAGGAAGTCGTTGATGTAGATCACTCCGTAGTTTCCGTCCTTTCTGATTATGACGAACGGGGTGGAGTCCTCGATGAACCTCCTGACGATCCTCTCCACATCAAGGTCGGAATAGTCTATGATTCCGGTCCTGATCACAAAGTTCCTGACCTTGGTCTCGTGCGGATTCGTCATCGCGCTGCCCCGTATCAGGTCCCTCTCCCTGATGACACCGATAATTCTGTCATCCTCCTTGACAACGAGGGCACTTGCCTTGTCAGGATCAAGCTTATCGAGAAGCGGGAGCACCTTTGAAATCGTCTCATCGGCATTTACGACCTCATAATCGAATCTTATCAGATTTTCGAGCTGTTCCCTGTCCATACCATCACCTCCCGTTTTTGTTTATACAGGCAAAGTTTAAAAAAGTATGCCCGCTGCAGGCTGAAAAGTCGTGGCAGTGCTCCAACCTGCAAATAGACAAAAAATAAAGGTCAGCAGGGCAGGTAAATGTTTCTCATGCACTTCATCTTCTCCATTCTGCTCAATGTCAGCACGTCTGCGGCCTTTGCCGTGGACACGGACTTTCCGGTGTCAGTCATCTCTTCCCACAATCGGAACACGTCCCTCAACCTTTCACCCACCCTTGCAACTTCCTTGATGAGCTCGGACTCTTCCGCCTCCCTGTGCCTTTTCAAGCACTCGTACTCGTGAGCAACAGCAATCAGGCCGCCTGCGTTTATGATGTAGTCCGGGGCGTACAGAATTCCGAGGTTTGCGAGCAGCTCACCGACTCTGTCGTTTTCGAGCTGGTTGTTTGCCGCTCCGGCAACGATGCTGCACCTCAGCCTCCTTACCGTGCTGTCGTTTATAACCCCTCCAAGCGCACAGGGG
>NZ_JBPLZQ010000016.1:0-28655 GCF_054018175.1 Geoglobus sp. | reverse complement strand
ATGTACGAATCCCTGACCTGCAGCACGACCTCGTCGCCGTCAACATACGGGCTCAGATTCATGCTCTTGAAGTAGTCCTCCCACAGAAGGTAGTTGCTGCTTTTTATCCTTATCTCGGCCGGACCGGTTTTTATACGGCTGACGTTCTCCAGCGTAATCTTCAGGGTGACGTACCCACCACCCCCTGCGGAGATCGACCCGTTGAATGATATTATCGGCATAGTCAGTGTGTCTCCGGTTAGGTAGATCGGAGGTGCAGACAGCATGTCCCCCCTGCCGCCCCACTTTCCAATTATCGCCCCGTTCTCCATCGCTATTTCCCAGCCGTTCCCGTAGAACACGATTGAGGAGACGTTGTAGGGGGTGCCGTTCACGGTTATTATGGGCTCGTTCCTGAAGGATGCTGAGTAGCCGTTGAAGTGAATTCTTATTGTGGCGGTTGGCTCCATTCCAAATCGCACCTGGTTTATCTTTTCATTGACGTCGAGCATGGTGAAGTATGCGTCTCTCTCCCTGAGGGACTCCTTGCCCTGAAACAGCACCGGCTGGGAGGAAATGAAGAGCATCCCCACCGTGGTGGTTACGATGAACATGATTATTATTGTCCCAACAACTTCGGAGCTCATTTTATCTCCACCACTGCACCCTCTACTGTGGACACCCTCCCCGGAATGACCGAGAGGTTGTAAACCTTGATGGCCCCCGTGAACGGGTAGGGTTCGTAGGTCACGTTGCTTAGCCCGTACACGTCAAGCTCGTACTCCCCGGGCTTGTTGGCAAGTGCCTGGAATACGAGTTCGATTTCATCGTTTATGTAGACTTCGGAGATGTTGACCTGAACAGCCGTACCATTCGGAAGCTGAAAGACTACGGGAGTTCCGGCAGTTGCGTTCCCGCTGACCGTGAGTGTTGGTGTGCCCACAAGCTGGAGGTTGTTCGGAATTACATCTGTTATCGTAACGTTCTTCGCGGACAGCTTGAAGGTCTTGGATATGTCTTTGTACGCGTTGACGAGCTCCTGGTAGTTCGTCGCCGTGTAGAAGCACTTGCTCCCGTCCGGTTTTGAGCTTGCGATTTCCTGCAGGAATGCCGTGTTGGCATCGTACCCGAACGCAATCGTGCATATCGTTATGTTCTCGCTTCCAATGTAGGTGTTCTTGATGGTGTTTGCCTCGTCTATTGCCCTGTTTGCCGCGTCGGTGCAGTATGACGAGCCATCACACCTCGGGTCGTTGTAGGGGTCTGAGGGGTCCCATAGGTAGCTTCCCCACGTTGGCTGTCCGTCGCTCATCAGAATTATCAGCGGTTTCGTTCCGGAGATCAGGGTCGTGTTTTCGAGCAGGACTTCCTTGGACTGGTTCAGTGCGTGGTAAATGTTGGTAGCTCCCGACGGGCTGAGGTCCTTGATCTCCTCGTCGACCACCGTCTTGTTGGTGGTCAGGTATGTCAGCAGGCCGGACGTGTTAACCGCATGCTTTACGGCGTAGTAGTTATAGTCGACCAGACCGACGTAGTCGCTGCTTTCGAGTATGTGGTCAAAGGTTATCGAGGCTATCCTTGCGGAGTCGAGCTTCTGGATACTTGCGTCACCCTCATAAAGTGATGCGTCGAACGCATACGGTACGACGTAGTACGTGTACGTCTGGGCTGGGGCAGGGTTCTCGAGACAGTAAGTCTGGGTGTAGTAGTAATAACAGAAGTCCGGCGGGTAAACTGAGGGGGATTTGACCCAGGCCAGAAAGTCCCCGGTGTACTGGGACGCCAGCTTTATCGCGAGGTACTCGTATTCGTCATTCCTCGTGTAATTCGCCGGAAGTGTCACGTTCTCGCTGCTGTAATTCGCCTTGTACAGCGTGGATGTGGAGTAAACCAGGTTCCAGTAGCCGTCGTATCTGTAAACGTCTATTCTCACCGGAACCTGATTCTCAGGCACGGCAACGAGCACGCTCAGGTTCCACGCACCAATTTCGCTCGAGCTAACGTATGAGTCGTAAAAGTACCTTCCATCGAGTGTGCCCAGTTCACCATTGGCATACCAGACATCTCCGTCAGCCTGCTGGACCCTCATGACGAACGCGTCGTCTCTGTCGAGGCCGTCCCACCAGGGTGACAGACTCGCAGAATCGTCCGTGTACACCCAGATCCATATTGGCTTGCCGAGGAACGACGAATTTATGTCGAGCTGGACATTCCACATCTCCGGCACAACATATCCCGAGAATGATTCGTACTTGGTCTGCCCGTCCATGCTTCCCGATGTGTCTATGACGTGGACGACGGATAGCACGGTGCTTCTGTTTTCAGTGAGGAACCCTCTGCCCTGCAGGTAGATGTGTATCTGAAACGGCTCTCCCGGAGAGACCTGTGGCGGGACGACGAACTTCCTTATGTACAGGTCAGGGTTCGTGGACTCGTTCTTGGTTATCACGAGCGTTGCCGTGTCCGTGTCGTTCAGGCCGTATGTCAGATCGCTGACAGTCAGCGTGAGGTTGCAGTAGGCCGTTACGTTGGGCGAGTCGTAGTAGCAGTAGTTGCTGAATTCAGTCTCGTCCCACCTCACCACGAGGGTGTAGGTAGCGTTGCTCATGTCTCCACTTATCTCAGTCCCATTCCAGAGCCTGATCTTCCAGTTCCACCAACCGTAAGCGGATGACTTGGTGACGTCGATCGTGGTTTCGCCGGTAGTCGTCTCGTTGGCAAAGACTATCGCGGGCCTGAGTATCAGAACTGCGCTTGGAAAGACGACCGACTTTCTGCTGTACTCTATGGTGTGCTCTTCCGAAAGGCTATGGGTGAATCCCTGGGGCTGGAAGTAAAGGGTGGTCGCTCCGAGGCCGAGGTACTTCTGGTACTTTCCGTCGTCTGACTCGATATAAATGTAGCTATATCCGCTCTCGTTTTTGAAGCCCGCAGTGTAGCTCCTGTCACCAATTTTGTCGGGCATGTATATTCTGGCCTTCACGTACCCGTTGCTCGGTGCGATTGTCATTATGTCGACTATCTGTGACGATATTTCTGCGGAGATGTCTGAAAACTGGTTCTCCATCACCTTCCCGAGCTGAATGTCCTTGAGCTGGTTGTTTAGCTGGAGGGACATTACGGCGATGAACAGGGCTATTATCGACATGAGTATCAGGTACTCAACAAGAATTGACACCCCTTTCGAGTTCATATGCACCCCTCCTGCCTGCACAGCGTGGTGTCGTTGTACTCCACCCCCCCACCGATGTAGGTTATCCTGACGTTGAAGTACGACACTGTGTCGGTCAGTTCGGAGGGGTAGCTCGCAAAGACCGATATGTCCGCATACGCCCCCTTCTGAGCGTACAGAAGCCTGATGTCCCTGCTGACGTTGTAGGTGTACTCGTCAAACTCGTACTTCCTTAGGTTCATGTGCCGGGTAAAGTCGTTTTCCACTATGTCCCTCAGGTTTCTGACCTCCTCCTTGGGAAACACCATTATCGCTCTCGAGCTCTCCATTCCCGCCAGGAGGTTCTGGGTGTGGATGATCGAGAGAGCTATGATTATTCCCGAAACGACGAGGGCGAAGAGAATTATCATCTGCCCCCTGTCGTTCATGCCCTCCATACTATCAGCCTCACCTCAACGACTATTGGGGAGTAACTCTTCTCTCCGGGCCTGTAGAACGGAGAATCCGGGCTGAGATCTCCGTTATTCAGCACCACAAACCTGCTCGCCGCAACTGCTTCTGGCGTTGGCCTGTTGTCCACGAGCACGGCAGACTCGATCCTGCTGCCGTTCACCCAGTATATCTCCAGTCTGTAGTTGGCAGGCCGGATTATCCTGTCGAGGGACGTTATGAAGTCCTCGTCTGGTTTGAACGTTCCGTTGAGTCTGGTGAGCATCCCCTTCAGGCTGTCGTTCAGGCCTGGATCTCCGTCAAGCAATCTGAGGGCGTCGTATGCCTTCTGCTTCATCTGTGCATCGCTGAACTCGCTCCAGAGGGGAGAGACCACAAGGGAGCTCTGAAAGAGCGTGTAGGTTACGAGTATGAGCAGTACTGCCCCCATGATCCCCTCGAGGGTCATCATCTGCCCCCTCACCATACGACCACCACCAGCTTCATCGCGCTCCTCCCAGCCACGACCATGGGGTTCAGGATGGCCGAGCTGTTGTCGATCCACACTATCCTCTCGAACCTGGCGAGCTGGACCTCCGGAATGTCCATTCCAACGTCGAGGAGTGGCACACCTGAGGTGTCCAGAACGAGCTCTCTATTGAAGGGGGTTGAGTTCAGCGTTTCGAGGCTGACGTGGAACTCGTAGTTGCTGTCGGGAGTTTTGAGGCCGAGGAGCATCTTCACCGTCTCGTAATCACTCTCGGTTGCGTTTCTGAACTCCACAATTTTGTTGTAGCTCAGCTCGCAGGGCTTTACGGCGAGTCCGGGGAGGAACACGGTATCTGCCCTAAACCAGTTGTACTCCCAGTCAGTACCGTTCTTTGTACCGTTGCTCCACCTCCCCGGCATCTCAGATAGCATTACGGAAACCTTGTATGCCTCGTGAGACAGCGATATCTCGCTTCTCACGTCTCCAAACATTCCCGCTATGATCTGGGAGACAACGAGAAATGACATTAGGAATATTGACAGGCCCACAAGCAGGTCTAAGCTGAACTCTCCACCCTGTGACCGTGAGAATTCCCTCATCACAATAATTGTATTGTGCTCTGGCAGAGATATAAATGTTTCTTCAAGCGTGCCTCAGAGGGATCTCAAAAACTCGCTCACAGCAGAGGAGAGAACGTCCATCTTCCCGGTGTAGAAGTGATCGGTTTCGAGCTCCACAACCTTCTTCGGTTCGCTCATCATCTCGACTATTTCCCTTGACTCTTCAGCGCTCACGATCTCGTCATGGCTCGCGTAGACCACGAGCTTTGGAACGCTGCTGTCTTTAAGCTCTATCTCGTGCAGCTTTTTCAGCGGCGAAATCAGCACGAGGGCATCGCTCTCATCAGCTATGTTGCTCGCGACGACAGCTCCGAACGAATACCCAACCACTCCGACGAAATCGTGCCTCTCCCTGAGGTAGAGCAGCATGTACCTCGCATCCTCCACCTCACCGGTGCCGTTCCTGAATGGCTGCCTGTAGTCGAACCTCAGGGTTGAGAAGCCCGACTTGTGAAGGGCCGAGCTGATGCGCTCGAGCCTCACGTCAAACCTGTTTCCCCCCATCAGCGGGTGGGGTGGGCAGAGGAGAACGCCTCTCTCCCCACGCACCTCGTAGCTCGCCCTTATTCCCCCGGAGACGATTTCGACCATGCTCTCACTTCCCGTGAAACTATAAATCATTTCCCGTGAGCGGGCACGGGCAGGTTACCCGGGGAGATGCTCCACAGAAAACCTTAATACCTGCCAGAGGTCTTTGAGTCTGATGAATTACGCTGATCTCGGACTCAGGGTTGGTATAGAAATTCACCAGCAGCTCGACACAAGGCACAAGCTCTTCTGCAGATGTCCCACAGATTTGAGGGAAACTGAGGACTCGGACTTCGAGTTCTTCAGGTATCTGAGGTTGAAGAGAAGCGAGCTCGGTACGGAGGACAGGGCCGCGAGGGAGGAGGTAATGAGAAGCAGAAAATTCGTTTACAAATTTTACGACACGACCTGCCTTGTGGAGGCAGACGAAGAACCTCCGACAGAGATCAACAGAGAGGCGCTGCTTGTGGGGATTCAGATAGCCAAAATGCTGAACATGGAGCTCGTTGACGAGCTGCACGTGATGAGGAAGATCGTAATAGATGGCAGCAACACCACGGGCTTTCAGAGAACGGCCTTGCTCGCATTCGACGGATACGTTGAGGTGGACGGGAGGAGGATAGGAGTTGCGACGCTCTGCATTGAGGAGGAGGCGGCGAGAAAAGTTGAGGAGAGAAAGGGAGAGGTGGTGTACTCTCTGGACAGGCTCGGAATTCCGCTGGTCGAGATTGGAACTGAGCCGGATATCGACTCGCCGGAGCTTGCAAGGAAAGTTGCCAGGAAGCTTGGCATGATTTTGAGGAGCACGGGGAAGGTCAAGAGGGGCCTCGGAACGATAAGGCAGGACGTCAACATTTCGATAAGGGACGGTGCGAGGGTCGAGATAAAGGGCGTGCAGGATGTGGACATTCTCGACAGAATTGTGGAGTACGAGGTGATCAGGCAGGTTAACCTGCTGAGGATAAGAGATGAGCTCAGGAGGAGGAACGCGAGCGTTTGTGAGGAGATATTCGACGTGAGGGAGGTCTTCAAGAACACGAAATCCAAGATTCTTAAGAGAGCAAAGGCAATAATGGCGATAAAGCTCAGCGGTTTTGCCGGAATCGTGGGCATGGAGATTCAGCCCGGGAGGAGACTTGGAACTGAGTTTGCTGACATTGCCAAGACGTTCGGGCTTGGCGGGATATTCCACACAGACGAGCTTCCGGCCTACGGAATAAGCGAGGAAGAGGTGCGCAGTCTGAAGAGTGCTGTTGGTGCAGGAGAGAGCGATGCGGTCGTCATAGCCTCCGGAGACGAGCAGAGGGTCAGAAATGCGCTGCAGAGAATAATTGAAAGGGCAGAGTACTGTCTTGTCGGCGTTCCCGAGGAAACGAGGAGAGCAAACGAGGACGGGACCACGTCCTACCTCAGACCTCTGCCGGGGGCGGCGAGGATGTATCCCGAGACCGACGTCCCTCCAGTCAGGATAGACGACGAGATGAAGAACGTCGACACTCCGGAGCTGATAGAGGAAAGAGCGAAGAGGTACGCGGAGGACTACGGCCTTTCCCGGGACCTCGCGATGATCATGGCCGATCCGAGGTATTCGGGAATATTCGAGGAGTTTGCCGGGAGTGTTGGGGCAAGCGTAACTGCCAGGGTACTGCATCTCATACCATCCCAGCTGAAGAAGGAGGGTTTCGACGTTGACAGGCTTGAGGAAAGCGATTTCAGGCTCGTCCTCTCACTCATACGCGACGGCAGGATAGCCAAGGAGGGGGCGGAGGAGGTGCTGAAAATACTCACTGAGGAGAAGCTGGACGAGGAAGAGATACTGTCGAGGCTCCAGCCATCCCACGACCTCGACGACTTCATAGAAAAAATCGTGAGGGAGAAGAGAGACCTCATAGCCGAGAGGGGGGAGGGTGCTTTCAAACCCCTCATGGGCCTCGTGATGAAGGAGTTCCGCGGAAAGGTGGACGGCAGGGCAATCGCGGAGAAACTGAAAAACGCAATAAAGAAAGAGCTCGAAAAACTCTAAAAGAGAACGATCGCCAGAAACGGCAGAATGACGGATGTGAATATTCCGTTGAGGGCCATACCGAGTCCGCTGACCGCTCCACTGACCTCGTCGTCGAGGATGATCCTCGCCGTTCCGAGACCGTGAGCTGTCACGCCCATCGCGAGCCCCCTCGCAACCCTGTCATTTATTTTTACGGCATTCATCACCTCCACACCAACCGCGTTTCCCATTATTCCTGTTAATATGACGAGCACCGCTGTTAGAGGTGGAATTCCGGATATCTTCTCGCTAACACCTATCGCTATCGCCGTTGTTATACTCTTGGGGGCGATGCTTCTCGCCACAACTTCGCTCCCACCCAGAACTGTCACGATGGCGACCGCGCTGACTATTGCCACGATACCCCCAACCACGATTCCGGCGAATATCTGCCTCGAATACCGGTGGATGTACTCCCTCTGTCTGTAAAGTGGAACCGCAAGGCTCACGACAGCCGGGCCGAGAAGGAAAGTAAGTATGCGGGCGCTGTCGTTGTAGTAATCGTAGCTTATTCCAGAGAACAGCAGGATCGCCACAATGCTCAGTATCGTAAGCAAAACCGGATTCAGGAGAAACACCCTCTTTTTCGAGTAGATCTCCGTGAAAGCGTAGTAGAGGGCGAGAGTGATGAAAATTCCAAAGGGGTTCATCTCAGCACCTCCACCGTTTTCGCGGTTATGATCAGCGTTGCGAAGAAGCTCAGAATCAGCGCGGTGACAATGGGCAGGAGTTCTGACCTGATGAGGTCAAGGTAGAGTATCACTCCCGCTCCCGGTGGGACGAACAGTATGCTCATGTGTCTGACGAAGAACTCCGCCTCTCGCTCAACCCATTCGGCCTTCACGACCCCTGAAAAAAGAGCCGCTGCGAGGAGAATCATTCCGAGAACGCTTCCCGGAATTGTGAGGTTTGCGGTTTTCGCGATGTATTCGCCCAGAAAGTAAAAGCCGAAGATCACAGCGAGACCCCTGTACATGTTTCCAAAATGTTTAATCATTGACTTTAATGTTTCGCACGTGCCGAAACGCTTATATAACATTGATACTGTGTCTCTTTGTCTCATAGTGACAAGGTGGTGGTATGGAGATTGGGAAGAGGATCAGGCTGGAGAGGATAATAAACAGGGACAGCGGGAATACGGTGATAGTTCCCCTGGATCACGGTGTGAGCATGGGGCCGATAGACGGCATAATTGACCTGAGAAGGACGATAAACGCGGTTGCCGAAGGAGGGGCGAATGCTGTTGTGGTGCACAAGGGAGTGGTGGCGTTCGGACACAGGGGGTACGGGAAGGATGTTGGCCTGATTCTTCACCTCTCGGCATCAACAATGCTCTCACCAGATCCAAATGAGAAGGTCCTCGTTGCGACTGTGGAGGAGGCAATAAAGCTTGGGGCAGATGCCGTCAGCGTGCACATAAACATCGGAAGCAAGACCGAGGCGGAGCAGCTGATGAAGCTCGGAAAAATAAGCAGGGATTGCAGGGAGTGGGGGATGCCACTTCTGGCGATGATGTACCCGAGAGGGGACGGGATAAATCAGTTCGACGTTAAAGCCGTGAGCCTCGCCGTGAGGGTCGGTGTGGAGCTCGGGGCCGACATAATTAAAACCAACTTCACGGGCAGCGTGGAGTCGTTCAAAAGGGTTGTTGACGGCTCCCCCGTCCCCGTGGTCGTTGCTGGCGGAGAGAGGATGAACTCCGACGAGGACATTCTGAGAATGGTCGAGATGGCCATGGATGCCGGCGCGAGGGGTGTTGCGATAGGGAGGAACGTCTTTCAGGCCGAAAACCCCACGCTGATGACTAAGGCAATATCAATGATCGTTCACGAAAATAGGAGCTGGAGAGAAGCTCTCGAGGTTCTCAGGGGTTAATTTTATTAATTTTGTCCTCTTTCTCCCTTCCGGTGATTGAATGAGAATTCCGCTTTACATCGAGTTTTCTGGCAAGAACGTTCTGGTGATCGGTGGAGGTGGAGTTGGAACGAGCAGGGCCAGGAAGTTTTTGAGCGCCGGAGCAAATGTGAGGGTTTTGAGCCTTGATTTCAGCAAAGAGCTGGAGGAGATGGGCGTCGAGCTCGTTAAGGGTGACGCGAGAGACGTCAGAACTCTCGAGGAGCACATAAGATGGTGCGACCTCGTAACTGTAGCAATCCCGGATGTTGGCATAAACGATGTGGTGATGGAGCTTGCCAGAAAGCACGGAGCACTCGTCAACCTCGCCAACGATGCGGAAAGGACCGAGGTGTTTGTGCCTTTCGACGGAGAGGTGGAGGGCATAAAGTTCGCAGTTACCACAGAGGGAAAGAGCGGAGTGGTCGCGAGAGCTGTCAGGGACAGGTTCAGGAGGATTCTCGAGGAGGACAGCGAAATTAAAAACCTGCTCAGGGCGATGGACTTCCTCAAGAAGTACATGAAGGAGAACAACGTTCCCGTTGGCGTGAGAATGAAGATGTACTTTGCGGTCAGCAGCGACGAGGAGTTCAGGAGCCTTGTCAGAGAGGGCAGGGTCGAGGAGGCTGAGGAGTTTGCGTTGAAGTTCCTGAAGGACTATTTAGAGGGCAGGAGGAAGGTTGACGATAGCGTGGTTAAGATAAACTTCTGAGGTGATGGCGTTGGACAAGGAACTCCTGATGAAGGCCCAGTACGAAATGCCCATTACCGAGACTCCCTTCAAAGACCTCGCGGAGAAGCTTGACAGACCTGTTGAGTACGTCATCGAAAAACTCGGAGAGTACCTGCAGACAGGCGTGGTTAAGAAGGTCGGGCCTCAGCTCAACTACAGGGCGTTCAGGGCGATAAGCCATGCCGCGCTCGTCGGTGCGGAGGTGAGGGACAACCTCGAAATTGTAGTAAGGAGGATAAATGCTGAAAGGGGCGTGAAGCACAACTTTCTGAGAGAGCACGATGTCTACAACATATGGTTCACCATAAAGGCTCCCAGCAGGGAGGAGCTCTTTGAGAGGACGAGAGCACTGATGGAGGAGTGCGGGGTGGAGAACTACGTCGTCCTGCCCAGCGTGAGGGTTTACAAGATGGACGTGAAGTACGATCTCTACAGGGGCGTGTCCTACAGCACGAGAATCGAGAGCGAGAGGGAGGTTCCGGGTGTGGAGGAGCTCGGCGTGAGCGCGGAAATGCTGAGAGATATGGAGAGGAACTTTCCGGTGGAGGAGAGACCGTTCAGGAATTTCGCAGAAAAATACGGATACTCTGAAGGCGAACTTGCAGATCTGATAGCTGAGCTCGTGGAGAAAAGGGTCGTCAGGGACTTCTACGCCGTTCTGAACGGTCACAGAGCTGGATTTAAGGAGAACGGAATGAACCTGATAAGAACCGAAAGGCCGGAGGAGGTTGCCAGACAGCTTCTGAAGAACATTCCCGAGATAACACACCTGGTCCAGAGGGAGGTGCCGGAAAACTGGAACTACCCGGTTTACTTCATGATTCACGCGGTGAACAGGGAGACGATAGAGGGCATAGCAGACAGGGCCAGAGAGCTGAAGTGGGTTGAGGAGCTGAGGGTGCTCTACAGCCTAAAAAGCTTTAAGGACTGACTACTTTATTCTGAACCTCCTCACACTTCCGCAGTTCAGGCACGTAATCCTCACGACGCCCCTGCTCACCCTAACCCTCATTCTGTCGTGCCTGTACGGGTGAAGACACTTCCTGCAGAACCTGAGCTTTTTCTTTTTCAGCCTTATTCTGTACTTCTTTGCGATCCTTACCGCGAGCTCCACGTACCTTCTCGAAAGCCCGTAATCCTGGAACTTGGTTTTGTCAGCGAGGTTGAGCAGAAAATCTATCCTCTCCCGCGCTATTCTCTTCTCAAGAGCCTTGTCCCTCTTAACCGCCATCCTCGCACCCGCACCTCTCCACAGGTTTAAAGCACTTTCTGCACCTTCTCACGGCTATGAAGCTGTCGTCAAACTCAATTCTTATCTTTCGAGATTCGAGCATCGCTATTCCAAGCTTTCTTCTCGCCTGCAGCAGCAATCGGCTTATCGTCGGCTGAGAAACCCCCATAAGCTCTGCGGCCATCTTCTGGCTCATTCCCAGCACGTCCACGAGCCTCACGGCCTCTGCCTCGTCTGGGAACATCACGACCTCTCCACCCCTCTCGTGGAAGCTCAGCTCCACGAACCTCTTCCGCTTTCTGCGTGGCATCTGAATATTTATTCAGTTACGGGACTTTTTAACCTTTGCCGTGCGATGCTCGCCAGTCTTCCTGTCCTGGCAGCCACAAATGTGGCCTTCAATGCCACCTGAACAACCTGCCCGCCAGAGTGGATTCGCAGGCATCGATGCCTCTTAAACCTTTCAATTTTAACGAATACATAACGCGAAATATGATAAAATTGTCAGCTGAATTTGACTGAGGAAACCATAAAAATCATAAACCCAGACATTTCTCAGCTTTTGAGGGTCCGTGGTCTAGTGGTTATGACGCCTGCCTCACACGCAGGAGGTCGCCGGTTCGAATCCGGCCGGACCCACTCATAACATCCAATTCTTAAAACTGAAACTTCTGTAACGTTTCCAGTCCTCAAAAAGGTTGCAAAGGCGTTCATTATCTCAGAAATCCTGCCATCGTAGTTTTCCTTCAGGAATTCGTAGTTCTCCCTTGAAAACCACACAGTCATTCTGAGCTTTCTTCTGCCCTTTTCTTGGAATTGGTGCTTTTTTGCGTTTGTTCCATGTGGGCTTCGTGAATGTCCATGGGTTGAGCCTTTTTTACAACCCTGTCTCTCAGACTGGCAGGATGTGGTTAAAGCACTTCCACCAACCAAGTGGTCGGAGGTTTTCAGAGACGCCGACGTTTGAAAAGTGGTGTTAGTGTGTGAGTGATGAGATTAGCGCCCGGGCCGGGATTTGAACCCGAGGCGCGGGCTCGACAGGCCCGCATGTTAGGCCTGGCTACACCACCCGGGCACAATGGCTGAACTCCCTTAGTTTTGAATGTGTTTTTAAACGTTTTGGTCAGAGCGCCCGGAAAGGGATGAAATGGAAACATAAATTAACACAGTTGCCGATCAGACTACCGTGATTGAGCTTCAGATAAAAACCAGGCTTCCGGAAAACTGTGCCCTCGGACTCATCGCGGCCATGCGGGATGTTATAACAAAGGTCGAGGGTCTGACCGACGTTGGTGAGACGATCAAGGGACTGTTTCAGGTCAAGGGAAAGAACGTCAGCCACGCTGTGGAGCATCTTCCCGAGATGTGCGACACCGTCCTTCTATCCAGGGACGAGGCGAAGGTGCTGATAAAGGAGCACACGTGCATGGTCGCACTGCCAATAGTTCAGTCGGGCTGCATACTGAGGAAGGCAGACATAAGCGATGGGGAGATCGTGTGGGACGTGATATGCGATGACGACTCGTTCAAGAGGCTCATGTCGAAGCTCGAGGAGTACGGTGTGGACTTTGACATCCTATACAAGGGCAGGCCCTCGAAGACCGGAACCACGTACAGGGAGGAGGAAATCCTCAGATACGCTCTTGAGAAGGGTTACTTCGATTACCCCAAGAAAATAAGGCTCGAAGAGATAGCCGAGCACTTCGGCATAGCGTCCTCAACACTGTCGGAGATTCTCAGGAGGGGGCAGAAGAAGATACTTGAGAAGTACTTCAAAGAAGTTCAAGAATGAACTCCGAAAGTCTTTTCGCATCTTCTCTCGTCTTCATCACCGTGTCTGTTTCGACTATCTCGCAGTCCGGGTGGCTGAACGCATCTCCTTCGTGCACGACGAACACGTCTATCAGCCCGCCGTAAAAGTCCAGCACACCCTTCGGGCTGATATCATACCCGAGTGCTCTGAGGAACTTTCCGGCCGGGCCGCTTACCGGAGACTTTCCGATTACTGGGGATACTGCAATGACCTTTTTCCTCTCGATCGCCTCTCTGATCCCCCTCACCATCAGTATGGGGTTTATGCTCGTGACCGGATTGCTCGGCCCTATGATCACGGCACGGCTGCTGCTGATCGCGTCTATCACACCATCTGCCGGCTTCGCGTCTTCGATGCCCCTTATGTGCAGGCCCTTTACCTCTGGCTCACCCCTCCTCTTCACCCAGAACTCCTGGAAGTGCATCTCCCCCTCGTCGGTTAGGATGTACGTGGACACGTCCTCCTCGCACATGGGTAAGACCTCCTGTCTGACACCGTGTGCTCTCCTTACCACGTCCACTGCCTCTCTGAGGTTCATCCCCCTCCTGAGCATCTCAGATCTGAGGATGTGCGTTGCCCTGTCGAGGTCGCCTATCATCATCCCCTCGTCGAACCCCAGGGACTTCAGCCTCTCGTGGGTGAGAAACGTGTCACCCCTTACCCCCCACCACCTGTCCTCGTCAATGATCCCCGCCAGTGCATAGATCACCGAGTCCACGTCCGGGCAAATCCTGTTTCCTGAAACCCAGACGTCTTCTGCGGTGTTCACGATTACCGAGAAGTCCTGGTAGATGTCCTTCATTCCAGCGAGAAGCTTTGGAGTTCCGGTCCCTCCCGAGAGGATAGCTATCACGTCACTCACCCCGTGATCCTTGCAGTCAGCGCCCCCATCCCGTCTGTGGTTATGTGCAGTGTGCCGGGGGTAGAAATACGTAACGATCTGATTTACGGAGAAAACGTTAAAATGTTTGCGATTGCAGAGATTCTGTAAATGCCCGGGAGAGACGTGGATAGAATAGTCGAAACCTGGTACCGGAACATGAAGAGTATCCTTCCAGATGGCTTCGAGGAGATTGTGAGGGATAACGTAAGGGCCGTTCTGCTGGAGCTCGTCTCTGGAAACAAGACCGTCGATGAGGTGGTATCCGGGATTGACGAGAGCTTTGTCGAGGAGTTCCTGAGGAGGAGCAAGCACCCGGTGACATTTCTTGAGGGTCTTGAGGAGCTGATAAGGGTCATCAAAAAGTCGAACCCCACTATGTATGTCTCGCTCGCACCCGTCCTGCTTCAGTTCGAGACGAGGATGCTCAAGAGGATAATCGGCACGTATTCAAGAGTGTTGCAATCTGAGATCGACGAGAGGGAGAGAATTTCAAGGGCTCTGAAGGTTCTAAGTCTCGTGAATGAGGTGATTTTGAAAATCGACGACGAAATGAACCTGCTCCGGGAGGTCTGCAGGATCGTCGTGGATGAAGGTGGATATGCCTACGCGTGGATAGGGTATGCGGAGAGCGACGGCACGGTAAGAGCTGTAGCGCACTACAACAGCAGCGATTACGTAGAGAGCATAAGGGTCACGTGGGACGACAGTGAAACGGGCAGGGGTCCGACTGGTACTGCAATAAGGACTGGAACTCCGCAGGTGGTCAGGAACGCGTCTGCAGACGAGGGATATGGCCCGTGGAGGGAGACCGCACTCAGGTGGGGGTTCAGGTCGTCGATCGCACTCCCACTCAGGCAGGGCAGCACAGTTTACGGAAGTCTGAACGTGTATGCGTTTGAACCACACGCGTTCGACGCGAAGGAAGTGGAGCTGCTTCAGCACCTCGCAGACAACGTCTCATACGCGATATCTAAGATCAGGACCGAGGTGAAGAGGGACGAGCTGGACAGACTGTACAGGGCCCTCGTGGAGTCAACGGGAACAGCGATAGTCGTGATTGACGGTGAGGCGAGGATCAGGTATGCCAACAACCACGCAGAGAGACTGATGGGAATTGGGGCCGGCTCAGCTGAGAACATGACTCTCACAGATTTTCTCGACGATCGTGAAAGGGAGAGGCTCTGGAAAGCATGTGAGCAAGCAAAATCTCATGGAAAAAGGGCGGTTCAGATATTCAGGACCTATGTCGTTAGAGCTGACGGGCAGAGGAGGGAGTGCCTCGCAGCGCTGACAGCAATAGAGAACGAGTCTCTTTACGTGCTCTCGCTCGTGGACACGACGGAGATCGAGGTCGCGAGGGCGCAGATCGACGAGAACATCGAAAAATTCGCAACTCTCGTTGACGGAATCAGGAATCCCGTGACGGTCATACACGGCCTTGTCGAGATGCATGTTGATGACGTGGAACTGAAAGGGAAGATATTTCGTGAGCTTGACAGGATAATTGACCTGGTTGCCAGACTCGAGGAGGGCTGGATCTACTCCGAGAGGGTCAGGGAGTTCCTGCGAAATTCGGGTGTGTTGAGGGACAGGTGAATCGAGCGGCAAAAATATATACTCCCATTCACCTATACGTCTAATGAAAAGAACTGGAAGGGTCAGGATACTGGTTGTTGAGAGGGATGAGAGCGTTGCCGAGGTGCTGAAGAGCTTCCTGTCCGGTATAGGAGATGTGGCCCTTGCGACTAACATGGAGGAGGCCATAAACGTGTTCTCTGAAATGCTTCCCTCGGTCGTCGTTATGAACAACCTTGAACCCCCAGAAAAGGAGGGGATCGAAATAGTGAAGGAGCTGAAGAGGATAAGCCCCGACACGAAAATCCTGATTTACACGTCGTATCCGTCCGTCGTGGAGGAGGCGCTCTCAGCCGGAGCGGACGATTTTGCGATAAAGCCGCTCGACAGGAGCGATCTTGTGAGGTTCGTGGAAAGAAACATATGACGTGAAAAACACGGTCTGCAGGCTCAGTTACTCCCGAGGTGCTTTTCGATAGCTGAAATCACGTCCTTCCTTGAGAATGGCTTCTCCAGGACCTCGAGCGCCCCGGCCTCAATGAGCTCCTTAGCCTTCTTTTTCGCATACGCGGTAACGCCAATTATCCTGGCTCCGGGGTCTATCTTCTTTATTTCCTTCGTGGCGGTTATCCCATCCACCTCGGGCATCATGATGTCCATCAGCACGATGTCCGGCCTGTACGACCTGTACAGCTCTATCGCTTCCCTCCCATTTCTCGCCTCGAGGACGGTGTATCTGTCAGATAGCATTATTCTCAGGACCTCCATAACCGAATCGTCGTCCTCAACTATCAGCACCACTGTCAAATGCCTCACCTCTATATCAGTCACAAGTATTTACACCTTTTATAAATTTTTGGCCTTACGCTGAGAGAAATTTCACTCCTGCTGGTCACTAAGAGAAATCAATATATTTAGCAAGAAAAATGCTAAGGACATGATGGTCTACGGCAGGTTCACTGCGAGAGGAGACTTCTTCGAGGACTATTTTGAAATCGAAAACGGAAAAATCAAGATTGACGGTTTAACGTTTGACCCTGATGAGGTCAGGTTCCTCCCTCCCGTAACTCCCGAGAAGATAGTTGGCGTGGGTCTCAACTACAGGGATCACGCTGAAGAGCTGGGGATGGAGATCCCCTCTGAACCCGCCCTATTCATGAAGTCACCGTCATCGGTCGTTGGAGATCGCGATTACATAGTGCTGCCGGAAAAGAGCAGGAGAGTTGACTACGAGGGTGAGCTCGCCGTCGTTATGGCGGAGAGGTGCAGGGACGTCTCCCCGGATGAGGCTAAGGAGTACATTCTGGGGTACACGTGCTTCAACGACGTCACTGCCAGGGACCTCCAGCAGGCTGGCTGGCAGTGGGGAATTGCCAAGTCCTTCGACACCTTTTCGCCAATAGGCCCGTACGTGGTTACAGACCTCGACCCCTCGAACCTGGGGATAAGGACATACCTGAACGGGAAGAAGGTTCAGGAGTCGAGCACATCAAACCTGGTATTCGACGTTTACGAGCTCGTTTCGTACATCTCATCGATAATGACTCTCAAGGAGGGTGACGTGATAACCACCGGCACACCTGCAGGTGTGGGGAAGCTCAGCAGGGGGGATGAGGTCGTCGTCGAGATAGACGGAATTGGGAGGCTCACCAACTACGTGAGGTGATCTGATGGAGAAGGAGTATCACGCTCAAAAGGTTGAGGAGAAGTGGGTCGAGAAGTGGAATGACGAGATGTACTACTTCGACTGGAGCTCTGAGAAGCCGCACTTCATCATAGACACCCCTCCCCCCTACCCCACGGGCACGTTCCACATCGGAAACGCGCTCAACTGGTGCTACATTGACTTCATAGCCCGCTACAAGAGGATGAAGGGCTACGAGGTCATGTTCCCGCAGGGATGGGACTGCCACGGACTTCCAACGGAGGTAAAGGTTGAGGAGATGTACGGCATCAAGAAGAGCGACGTTCCGAGAGAGAAGTTCAGGGAGCTCTGCGTGAAGTTCACGGAGGAGAACATAGAGAAGATGAGAAAGACCATGAGGAGGCTCGGATTCAGCATAGACTGGAGCAAGGAGTACATAACGATGTACCCCGAGTACTACAGGAAGACACAGGTGAGCTTCGTCAGGATGTACAACGAGGGGCTGATATACAGGGGAGAGCATCCCGTCATTCACTGCCCGAGGTGCGAGACGACCATAGCTCTCGCGGAGATTGAGTACAAGTCCGGAAAGACAAAGCTGAACTACATAAAGTTTGACGAGGACGTCATAATCGCCACCACGAGGCCCGAGCTCATACCTGCTTGCGTGGCAGTCGCCGTCCATCCGGAGGACGAGCGCTACAGAGACGTTGTCGGCAAGGTCGTCAGGGTACCCGGCACGGGACACGAGGTCAGGGTCATCGCGGACGATGAGGTCGATCCCGAGTACGGCACGGGAATGGTGATGATCTGCACCTTCGGAGACAGGCAGGACGTGAGGTGGTGGAAGAAGCACAGGCTCGAGCTGAGAGATATTCTGACCAGAGATGGCAGACTCAACGAGAAGGCCGGCAAGTACCGGGGCCTCACGATACAGGAGGCGAGGGAGAGGATACTCGAGGACCTGAAGAAGGAGGGCAGGCTCATCAGGCAGGAGGAGGTGGACCACAACGTCGGTGTCTGCTGGAGGTGCAAGACTCCAGTTGAAATCGTCGCAGAAAAGCAGTGGTTCGTGAAGGTGGACAAGGAGAGGATTCTGGAGGAGGCGAGGAAGATAAGGTGGGTTCCGGAGCACATGTTCTCCAGGCTCGAGAGCTGGGTCAGGAGCATGGACTGGGACTGGGTCATAAGCAGGCAGAGGGTGTTCGCCACTCCGATTCCGGTCTGGTACTGCAGGAAGTGTGGAGAAACGGTGGTTGCGAAGGAGGAATGGCTGCCCGTGGATCCGACGAAGGACATGCCGAGGGAACCGTGTCCGAAGTGCGGGAGCACCGAGTTTGTGGGTGAGGACGACGTTCTCGACACCTGGATGGACTCGAGCATTACCTCACTCGCCATAACCGGATGGCCGGACGACCAGAAGGAGTACCCCACGCACCTCAGGCCCCAGGGTCACGACATAATAAGGACGTGGGCCTTCTACACGATTCTGAGGAGCCTCGCCCTCACTGGTCAGATTCCCTGGTACGAGATCGTGATAAACGGAATGGTCCTCGGAGAGGATGGAAGGAAGATGAGCAAGAGCCTGGGAAACGTCATCTCTCCTGAGGAGGTTATAGAGAGGTACGGAGCAGATGCGATGAGGCAGTGGGCAGCCATAGGGGGAGTGATGGGCACGGACGTAATATTCAGCTGGAAGGAGGTCGTCGCAGCCTCGAGATTCCAGCAGAAGTTCTGGAGCATCATCAGGTTTGCCATGCCCCACCTCGAAGGATACAGGCCTGAGGAAGACCACAGGAAATATCTGAGAGATGCTGACAGGTGGATACTGTCGAGGCTCAACAGGCTGATAGCAGAAGTGGACAGGGCCATGGAGGAGTACAACTTCAGTCATGCCCTCAAGGCCATCAGGGGGTTCACCTGGTACGAGTTTGCTGACAACTACATCGAGCTGGTCAAGAACAGGCTCTACTCCGGCACGGAGGAGGAGAAGCTCCCCGCGAAGTACACACTTCACACGGTGATTTCCGCCCTTATAAGAATGCTCGCACCAATAACTCCGTTCCTCGCAGAGGAGACGTGGCAGATATTCTCGGGAGAGGGCAGCGTGCACCTGCAGAGCTATCCAGAGGCTGACGAGTCGCTCGTAGATGAGAGCGCGGAGAGGAGGGGGGAGCTGATAAAGAGCATAGTGGAGGCGGTGAGGAGGTACAAGCACGACAACGGCATAGCGCTTAACGCGCCGCTCGGGAGAATGATGATTCTTTCGGGTGAGGAAATTGACGTCAGGGATATTGCCGGAGCGCTCAACGCTCAGGTGGAACTGATAAGGGAGATGCCGGAGATAGAGACGAGAGTAGCTGAGTTGAAGCCCAAGTTCAGCGTTCTCGGGCCGAAGTTCAGGGACAGGGTCAGGGTGGTGCTTCAGGCGGTCCAGAACATGAGCGAGGAGGAAATGTTAAAGCTTATAAAGGATGGCAGAGTTACAGTGGATGTTGATGGTGAGAAGATCGAGCTCGAAAGGGACTGGTTCGATGTCAGGCTCGAGAAGGTCGTGAGCGGGAGGGATGTAGACGTCGTTGAGACGGAAAATGCCCTCATCATCATAGAAAAAAGGTGAGTGAGAATGGACGAGGAGAGGCTTAAAGAGTTGTTCTCCGGAGAAACTACGTTTCACCATATTTTGAAGTGCGTGCTCAACCTGACGCCGTCGGAAATTGAGGTTTATCTCGCGCTCCACCAGCACCCAAACGTCGGTGTTGACGAGCTGGCTCAGATAGTTGGGAAGGACAGGAGCGGGGTTTACAGGAGTCTGCAGTCCCTGATGGAGAAGGGGCTGGTGGAGAGGGAGTACAGGATACTCAAGCACGGAGGGTACAAGTACCTGTACGTCCCAATTCCAATAGAAACGCTGAAGGAGAGGCTCAGAAACGAGCTCGAGAACTGGTTCAGGAAGCTGAACGAGGTTGTGGAGGAGTTCAGTCTCGAGCCCCAGCAGTCCGCCTGAGTTCAGCGAACCTCCGTTTGAGCATCAGCGCATCCTCCTCTAAGTTCGGGCTCTCGCAGACGAGCATGCCATCCGCCGAGAAATCCACCAGTGCCTTCAGCAACTCTTCGAACCTGAAGTCCGACTCTGACAGGTTGAGGTGCCTCTTCTCCCCCTTGATGTCGTACTCTATTCCACTCACGTGGATGTGCAAGTCTTCGAGAGCCTCCTTTCCGAGCTCCGCCTCAAGCCTCTCGAGCATGCTCGCAAATTCCCCGTAGCTGTTGAACGCCATAGTTCTCGCGTGAATGTGGCTGACGTCGATGCATGGCAGAACGCCGTCAATCTCGGAGCAAAGCCTCAGGATCTCGTCTAACTCCCCAAACTGCTCCCTCTTTCCGGACGTTTCCGGTCTCAAAACCACTCCGAACTCAGAAACCTCCTCGACCAGCTCTTCGATGGCATCCCTCACCCTCCTGAAGGCCGTGTCCCTCGACCTCTTCATGTAGTACCCGGGATGAAACACTATGTTCCTCGCGCCCATTACGCTCCCCACTCTGGCCGATTCGTAAAGCCTCTGAAGGCTCTGCTTCACCTTGACCTCGCTGTCTGCGTTCAGATTTATGTAGTAAGGAGCGTGAACGCTTAGTGAAACATTCAGGGACTCCATAACCATTCTCACCTGCCTTGCCATTGCGTCCTTCATCCTGACCCCCCTGACGAACTGAACCTCCATGCAGTCGAGTCCAAGCTCCCTCACTGCCTTAATTCCGTCTATTGTGCTCCTTCCGGGAGAAGAGTTTGGAACGCCAGCGGTTCCGAACAGCATTGGAATAACAGAGCGAGGGTAAAAAATAAAAAACTTATTCCTCAGCGGGCACGAATTTTGTTCCGTAGTAGATGATCCCGTCCTCCCCGTCCTCGCCGTACTTCCTGAATGTGGCCCTCACCCTCATCCCGATTTTCACGTCTTCAGGGTCGCACACTATCTGTGAGGTCACCACAACCCCGCTGTCGAGCCTTATCAGTCCCACGACGTATGGTTTCTCGAGCTTCAGGTTTTCGGGAGTGTCGTGCACGACTGAAAAGCTGAGGACAGTCCCGCTGTCTCCGAGCTCTACCTCTTTTATGCTGCTCTTCCTTCTGCACTCGGGACAGAGGTTTCTCGGCGGGTAGAACACCCTCCCGCAGTTCTCGCACCTCGTTCCAATGAGGTTGTACCTGTACTTTATCTTTCTCCAGAACCTGGGAAGCACGGCCATCACCTCCTGAAGATTGAGACCACCGCCGTGGCACCTGTTCCACCTATGTTCACGGCCATTCCCCTCTCAGCGTCAATCTGCCTCTTTCCAGCGTCTCCTCTGAGCTGAATGACCAGTTCAGCGGCCTGCCTTATTCCAGTGGCTCCCACCGCGTGTCCGCACGCCTTGAGACCTCCGGATGGGTTAACGGGAGTCTTTCCTCCCAGCTCCACCTCTCCTTCCCTCACCAGCCTGTGACCATGCCCCTTCTCGGCCAGACCCACGTTCTCGTAGAGCAGCATCTCCGTTATCGTGAAGGAGTCGTGCATTTCGAAAACGTCGATGTCTCTCAGCTCACACCTGGCGAGCTTCAGCGCCTTTCTCGTGGCGACTCTGACGCTCTTCATTTCGAGAATGTCCTCTCGGTTCTGGAGGGCGAAGTAGTCGCTCGACTGGACGATGGAGTCTATGTAAACGGGAGTGTCCGTGTATTTCCTCGCAACGTCCTCGCTGGCGAGAATAACGACGGACGCACCGTCGCTTATCGGTGCGGAGTCCAGCATTTTCAGCGGCTCTGCCACGTAGGGGGAGTTCATGACGGCCTCAACGCTGATCTCTCTCCTGAACTGAGCTTTGGGGTTGTAGACGGCATTTCTGTGGTTTTTTACGCTTATCATCGCGAGGTCCTCCTCGGTGCTTCCGTACTCGTGCATGTGCAGTCTCGCCATCATCGCGTACAGACTCGCAAGCGTCGCGCCATGGAATGCTTCCCACTCTTGGTCTGTGGAGGAATTCATTATGTCCATCGCAGAGCCGACGTCGGTAACCTTCTCCGCTCCGGCGGCTATGACCACGTCGTGTATCCCGCTGGCAACGGCTATGTACGCTTCCTTCAGCGCCACACCGCCGCTCGCGTCTCCCGCCTCGACCCTTATCGACGGGATGTTCATCGACGCGAGTCCCGAATAGTCGGCGATCAGCGCGGCTATGTGCTCCTGTGCGAGGAACCTTCCACCGCTCATGTTGCCAACGTACATCGCCTCGATTTCCTTACCCTCGAGGTTCGCGTCCTCTATCGCCTCAGTTCCTGCAGAAATCACTATGTCCCTGAAGCTCTTGTCCCAGAGCTCTCCGAACTTTGACATACCAACTCCGATGATCGCAACCCTTCTCATGAGCATCACCCCATCCTGATCTTTCTCCTGAGCTTCGCGTACATGCCGTAGTCGATGTACACCTTCCTCTCTATCTTCTCCCAGACCTTTGGAGTCCTCTCGAAGCTCTCTATGTTCTCATTCACTTCAACCACGAACGCGTCACTCCCCGCCCCGCTTCCAAAGGACGTGAGCAGAATCCTGTCTCCCGGCTTCGCAACGTCAAGAACCGCTGCGAATCCAAGCAGGGACGATCCGGAGTACGTGTTTCCTATGTACCTCACCACAAGCCCCTGCTCTATCTGCCTGCTCGAGAAGCCGAGCATCTTCGCAACCCTAACCGGGAACTTCCCGTTGGGCATGTGGAACACAGCGTACGAGAAATCCTCCGGAGTCAGACCATTCCTGCGCATTATCTCCTTAGCTGCAGTCGAGACGTGCCTGAAGTATGCAGGCTCCCCGGTGAACCTTCCGCCGTGGCTCGGGTACGGCTGACCCTCCCTCCTCCAGAAGTCGGGTGTGTCCGTGGTGAAGCTCAGCGTGTCCTTTATTTCCGCTATCACGCCTTCGTTTCCTATAATGAAGGCCGCCCCTCCAGCAGCTGCAGAGTATTCCAGCGGATCTCCGGGAGCTCCCTGGCTCGTGTCAGCCCCTATGGCGAGCCCGTACCTGATCATCCCCGCCTTCACCATGGCAATGCAGTTCTGTATCCCGGCCGTTCCGGCCTTGCAGGCGAACTCGAGATCTGCAGAGTGGAAGAAGCTGTTAATTGCGAGCGCCTCACCAACGATCGTGGCCGTGGGTTTGACGGCGTAGGGATGACTTTCTGATCCAACAAAAACGGCCCCTATGTCTTTCCTGTCTATTTTTGCCCTCTTCAGCGCCTCCCTTGCACACTCGACTGATATCGTCACTGTGTCCTCGTCTATGTCCGGAACGCTCTTCTCAAAAACGCCGAGTCCGTTCTTGATGCTCTCCGCATTCTCCCCCCATATCTTCGCAATCTCCTCAGCCTTTATCCTGAATTTGGGAATGTACGTGCCGTAAGATACTATTCCAACCATTCTCACACCCCCAGGTTTCTCAACCTCTCGACGACCTCTTCCTCCTCGAGCTCTGTGAGGATGAGGTCTATCCCCTCTATTTCCGCTATTTTCGTGGCAAGCCTGTCCACCTTCTCCGGAGTGAGCGGGTTGAGCATTACGACCGACGGCTTGAGGTTTGCGACCCTGACAGCAACCATCGGCGACCTTCCGGTAGACACCTTAGTGAACACGAGAGCTCTCTCGCTCGTGAGGCCGTAAAGCCTGTAAAAGTCATAGCTGCTCATCTCCAGTATCGCTCTCAGGCTGTCTATGACCGTGTGCCCCATCGCATTTCTGCCAAAGCTCGTTATGGTAACACCCTCCACAGCCTCGGCAAGTTCTGCAGAGCTGTACGGCCTGGAGTACTCCCTGATGTCAGTTATTACGTCGAACTCTACTCCGAGAAGGTCCTTGTACTTTGAAAGCGTTTTCCATCCCCTTTCCCGGTCTATTTCGATGAGCGTCTCGACGAGCCTCCGTATGAACGTCGTGCCGGGCGACTTCCTCCTGTTTGACTCGTAGTCGCTTATCACGGATGGGGTTATTTCAAGCCTGTCTGCAAGTTCCTTCTGTGAGATGTCAAATATCGCCCTCCACTTCTTTATTGCATCACCGTAGCTGTCCGAGAAGACGATGTTCCCTGCTATCAGCTCTGCAAACCTCTTTGCGAGAAAATCCATGTCCGGTTTTTATACAGAATGTATAAAAATTTTACGATTGGCGAATCAGTGTTCGTTTAAAAACGATTTAAGGGCTCTGAATATCTCTTCACCCACTTCGCTCAGAATTTCCCTGGCCGTATAAACATTGCCCATGTCGATCTCGGCCACCGCCCTGCCCAGCACCTTGAGGAGTGCGTCGAGCACATCAACATCGACCTCTACCTTTCCATCGTGGAACCTTGCATCCCTCAGCATGTCAGCGAGCTGCCTTATTTCCTCGATCTCCACAAAAATTTTTATACCGAGCAGTTAAAAAATTTTCAGAACCTCACGCTTCTTGGAGGTGATGGCCATGAAGATCTGGTACATTGGCGCTTATGGGATTGTATCCACCACGGCAATGCTCGGTGGAAAGCTCATTGAGAGGGGCAGCATGTCCACGACTGGACTCGTCAGCGAGCTGCCGCAGTTCGAGGGAATTGGCAGGTATGCCCCTCTGAAGTTCGAGTTTGGCGGTCACGAAATCAGGAGGGTTGAGAACGCTTACGCCGCATCACTCCAGCACTGGGAGCTCAACAGGCACTTCGAGCTGGAACAGCTCGAGAAGGTTAGGGAGGATCTGGAGAGCATAAAGGCCGCGAAGGGGACGGCAATAAACTGCGGAAGTGGTGTGCAGGCACTGGGAGAGCTGGACGTACTGGAGAACGAGGTGCAGACGCTGTCTGAGATCGTTGAGAGGCTCGAGAGGGACGTGAAGAGGTTTGCCGACGGCGAAACCGTTATGATAAACTCCGCCTCGACCGAGCCGATAATAAGGCAGAGTGAAAAGTACCACGGCACGCTCGATGGCTTTGAGAAAATGATTGAGGAGGACGCTAAGGAGTACGCGTCGGCGAGCATGCTGTACGCGTACGTGGCGCTAAAGAACGGCATACCCTACGGAAACTTCACACCCAGCGTTGGGTCATCCCTTCCCGCCCTCAAGGAGCTTGCCATTGAGAAGAAAGTTCCTCACGCAGGAAACGACGGAAAAACCGGGGAAACGCTGGTCAAGACGACCCTCGCACCAATGTTCGTCTACAGGAACCTGAAGGTCCTCGGATGGATGAGCTACAACATCCTCGGAGACCTCGATGGACTCGTGCTGAGCCACAAGGAGAACAAGGAGAGCAAGGTCATAAGCAAGGACAAGGTGCTCGAGAAGATATACGGCTACTCGCCCTTCAGCATAACCCAGATAGAGTACTTCCCGTCGCTCGCGGACAACAAGACCGCGTTCGACTTCATACACTTCGAGGGATTCCTCGGAAGGAAGATGAAGTTCTACTTCATATGGGATGCGATCGATGCCATTGTTGCAGCTCCACTCACAATAGACATAGCGAGATTTCTACTCTTCGCAAAGAAGAAGGGAGTGTACGGTGTGGTGAAGGAGCTGGGGTTCTTTTTCAAGAGCCCAATGGAGACGAACAACGTAAACACCCACTCTCAGTTCGAGGAGCTGGTCAGGTGGTACCAGGAGAATGCCTGACCCACTTTTTTCTTCATGCAAAGGTATATATAGGGTTTATAAAGGTCTTTAAATATGGCTACAGACTACAAAATTAAGATTGAGAATGTTGTTGCCTCAACCCAGATTGGTGAGAACATAGATCTGAACAAGATTGCGAGAGAAGTTAAGGACGCAGAATATAAACCGAAGCAGTTTCCTGGCCTTGTTTTGAGAATAAAAGAGCCAAAAGCAGCGGCACTTGTATTCAGGAGCGGTAAGGTTGTATGTACCGGGAGTAAAAGCGTTGAGGACGCGAGGAGAGCCGTGAAACAGGTGGTCAAGATCATTGGCAGCTTTGGCATCCCCGTTTATGAGGATCCCGAGGTGAAGGTTCAGAACATCGTGGCCTCTGCAGACCTCGGTGTTGATCTCAATCTGAACGCCATAGCAATAGGACTTGGACTCGAGAACATTGAGTACGAGCCGGAGCAGTTTCCAGGCCTTGTTTACAGGCTGAGGGATCCGAGAGTCGTTGTGCTGATATTCGGTTCAGGAAAAATGGTGGTTACCGGGGGCAAGAATCCGGAAGATGCAAGAAGGGCGGTTGAAAAAATTGCAGAGGAACTAACCGCCCTCGGTCTTATGTAGCCAGTACAGGTCGTGGCCAGGTCTCAGGGTGTAAACTCCGTCAAGCGAATATCCCTTTTCTTTTACAAACTCCACCTGCTCTTTTGAGGTGATGACAACGTCGTAACCGTCGTAGTACCTGCTCGAAAACGCGGTGTCGTGATGTCTGAGGTACCAAGGCAGGGGCCAGTAGTCGTTTCCGGGAACGAACACGAGGACAGATCCGTTGTACTGGATTATCTTCTCGGCGAGCACCTCGACATCTCTCTGGGCCTGAATGTATATGAGGTCGTGCTCCGTGTTCGTACTGTCCACGTATGTTAGGTACCCGGCAACTCCTGCTGTTGCGGCGAGCAAGACCGCGAATGCGGCAAGTCCAACCTTTCTGTTGATGTATCCGGCATACAGGCTACCGAAAAACGCCATGGGTGCAACCAGGTGCACGAGCAGCCACGGAACCTTGTGGTTCAGCACGTGGTATATCGCAAAGGCAGTCGCGAGCCAGTAAAAGGCGAAAAGCTCTATTTCCGTCAGCTTTTTCGACCTGACCCTCTTGATGAACTCCGGCAAACCCGCGAGGACCATACCGAGGGCCAGGAACTCGTACTCGAGAATCATCTTTGAGTAGTAGTATATCGGCTTCCAGTGGTCGTTCTTCTCGTGCATTTTGAACCAGTGTGCGAACGAGTCAATGGTTGCCCTCTTCAAACCGTCCGGGTCTGAAAAAGCAGATGTGTACAGGAAGGCAAAGATGAGGAAAGAGAGTGAGAACGCGATAGCGAAGTGCTTGATGAACCTTCCACTTACGCTGAAGTCCTTCTCTGCAAGTCTGCTGAATGCGATGAACGACACGATCGTTCCGAGGTACAGGTATCCGTTCTCCTTCGCAGTGACCATTATCGCGGCAAACAGTGAGGCAAGGTAGATGTACCTCGCCTTTCCGCTCTCTCTGTAGGAGAAGTAGCTGTACACAACCACTATGAAGGACGCGAGGACTATCAGGTCGTTCCTGAGGTAGCGGGAGTAGTACAGGATTGACGGGGACACCAGCAGAATCACAGCGAATAGGGGTGCGTTTCGGTTAAACCTCTCGAACTTCAGGGCAAACAGTATGCCGATCAGAGAGAATACCACCGGAACAAGACGGGCGGTGAACTTGGAATCGCCAAGTACCGAAAACACACCCGCCGTCGTAAAGTACAGGAAGGGGCCGTGGTATGCGGGATCGTAACTGTACCTGTGGTCCTTCATGAGTATGTAGCTCAGATACCCGTGTATGCTCTCGTCGTGATCCATCGGTCTGTCGTCGAGCATGTACAGCCTCGTGGCCACGGCAATGAGCAGAATTACTATGAACAGCCGCCTCATCGAGCGAAGTTTCGAGCAATTGTAAAAAAGGTTTGCCATAACCTTATTAGCAGATCAGAAAAGGGCGAACCATGGCCCTGAAAGAAGCATTCCCATTGATGGTCAGCTACTTCTTCATCTCAATTGCATTCGGAGTCCTCGCATCTCAGCACCTCGGAATTGCCTCGGTACTGATGTCTCTCCTGGTGTTTGCAGGTGCGGCCCAGTTCATAGCGCTGAGGATGATTGACGAAAAAGCGGGTTTGCTACTTATCGTGCTGACGACACTCCTCATAAACTCCAGACACCTGCTCATGTCAAGCTACATGGCCGGATTATTCGGAAGGCTCAGCTCAATTCGAAAGGCCATACTCGCTTTTGGAATTACTGACGAAACGTTTGCAGTCGGGATATCGAGGGCTGAGGAAAGTGGAGACTACTCATTTCAGCTGAGGCTGAACCTCCTCGCACTGTCAGCGTGGGTCTCCGGCACGGCTTTCGGACTGCTTTTCGGCCAGCTCATTCCTGCCAGCGTAAATGCGGTGCTGCCCTTCGGGCTGACGGCGATGTTCATAGCAATCCTCACATCAAACGTTAGAAGTTCGAGCCACGCGGTTTCTGCGGCAGTTGCAGGTGTCGTGGCTGTTCTCCTCGGATCGAGTATGGGCATATTTCTCGCGGCAATTGCCGGAATAGTTGCGGGAGGTGTGGCGGAGAGATGGACTGGGCAATCCTGATTCTCGGAATGGCTCTGGTCACGTACCTGACGAGGGTTACTCCATTCTTTGTGAAAATTGAGGACAGCAGGTACATCAAGTACGTACCCTCCTCGGTTTTCGCCGCACTCGTCTTTCCCGACGTGCTCAGCAGCGCGGAGAAACTCGTCGCCGGAGTGGTGGTGTTTGCGATCGCATACAGAAAAAGCGACCTGCTCGTCGCGTTCGTAACCGGTGTTGGAGTGCTGTACGTTCTACACCTTCTGTGACTCCCTGTCCACGTACCTGCCCCTCATCTCTATCTCTCTGA
>NZ_JBPLZQ010000015.1:0-13256 GCF_054018175.1 Geoglobus sp. | reverse complement strand
AGCCGTGGAGATCGATGGAGACGTGAGTGTTGATGACGTGATAGCCAGATTCGAGGAAGAGCCGAGGATAATGCTTTTCTCGAAAGAGGATGGTTTCACCTCGACAGCAAAGATAATCGAGTTCGCGAGAGAGTACAGACTCCGCTACGACCTCTTCGAGAACGCTGTATGGCGAGAAAGCATCAACTTCCACGATGGAGAGCTTTACATAACCCAGGCCATCCATCAGGAGGCAATAGTTGTGCCAGAGAACATCGACGCAATAAGGGCGATGTTTGAGCTTGCCGACAAATGGGAGAGTATGAAGAAGACGAACAGGACGCTTGGGATTGTCTGACCCACTTTCTTTTTTAACCTCTGAAGAGAATCGCCTGGGTTTACGTTGACCTCCTCTGTGTTCCTGAGAATGCTCTAAGCATTTCTCCAATTTCCTCTTTTGTCAACCGGTTTCTTCTCTCCTGATCCTTCCACAGCTTTCTGAAAAAGTAAAAGTACTCGTAAAGCTCTAAAATGTCCTTGCAGTGCACAACCACGTGGTTTAAGATAACCTCCATCTTCATGTAGAGCGGCAGCTCCTCGAAGAGCCATACATCGTAATTCTTTCCGGTGACATCTATCCTCATGAAAACTTCCCTGATGTCAAAACCATTGGGGGCGACAATGCACACATCCACATCTCTCGCTTCTGCTTCACTCACTGCCGAACCGAAAATCAGAACCGCAAGCACTCTATCTTTGAGAAATTCAAAATCCCTTGCTACATGCTCTGCAATTTCTCTTCCAGCCATGACCCCATCACCTGAATAAATTCCTCAAGACAGGGTATGATGTCCCTCATCGAATCGAGAGCGAGTTTATCATCGAGCCCGTTGTAATGGTGAACGAGCCTGTTTCTCAAACCATTTGCCACCTTCAGGCAGTCAGATATTCTCCTGTCAGCCAGTTCTCCCCATTTTTCGAAGTTGGAGTAGTCGTCTTTTGGCGGATACCCTGAGTCCTTCAGAAACATGGATATGAGATCACAGGCAGCCTCAACTGCTTCCTGAAAGGCCTTGTAAACTGCAAGTCTTGATTTCTTATCTTCTTCTGCCTCATCGATCCACGCAATAACATCTTCAATCCTTTCTTTCATATGCTCCAGCTTGTCAAGATATCTTGCTACCCTCTTTTCGTTCACAACCTTAATTTGCAAACCCTTAGTATTTGGGCTTTTTGATGCAGGCAGGAGAGATGATGGCAGGCCGAGAGTGCTGAAGCTCACTCCCTGAGTTTTCTGTATTCTCCAAGCATCCTCTCAAAGTCCTCTCTGCTCAGCCCGTACTCAAAGAACCTGGAAGGCATCCTTCCATACTCGACCCCCTCCCTTCTGTTGAACTCCCACGCCATGCTGTGGATCTTATGGCCGATTGCTTTCAGCTGGCCTGTGGTGTACTCCCTACCAGTGGCAATCTTCAGCAGCCTTGCCACGTCCTCCCAGCCCATCCCTATTTGCGGCAGCGTGAGGAAGCGGCAGTAAACTAAGCTGTCAACAACCGCATAGAAATCCTCAAACTCCTTAACCAGCCTCGCCTGCCCTTCTGGAGAGTGTCTGTCCAGCTGCCCTGCAAGGTTTGGCCTGTAGGCACAGCTCCTCATGTGACACGCTCCTCTTGGCGATGTTGAGTATGCCAGCGCCATGCCGAAAATTCCTCTTGGATCGTAGGCCGGAGGTTCAAGTCCGTTCACATGCACGCCCTCAACTCCTGTTAGCTTTTCCATCCCTGCAACACCTTCTGCCAGTAGGTCTCCAATGCCCTTCCTGAAAGCGACCTTCCTGACGAGCTCCACGTATCTGTTTCCTTCACCAAAGTCCAGCGCCTCGTCGAGCTTTCCAAGCTTGCTGAGCCTGATTGCAAAGCCGATAGCATTGCCGAGAGATATGGTGTCCATTCCAAGTCTGTCCGCAAGTTCATTGGCTTCAATTATGGATTCCAGATCATGGTTACCGAGCAGGGAGCCGAATGCGTAGAGGGTTTCGTATTCAGGCCCCTCAACCTCGGCCTTATCAGTCCTGCTTATCCTCCCGCAGGCAACCCTGCATCCAAAGCAAGCGTTTCTCCTGACAAAGTACCTGAGCATCTCCTCCGCGTCAATGCTCTCAATGTCGAACTCGGATCTCTCCCAGTAGTACGAAGGCAGGCTCTTCGATTTGTTCACCAGCCACATGATGTTTGGCGTCCCGTATTTCTGCAGAGCGGATAGCTTTGAGATCACCTGCCCGTCAAGAAACTTCTCGAACTCCCTGTCAACCCTGCTCTCCCCGTCTCCTTTAAACACGATGGCCTTCACCCTCTTCGAGCCGAGAACCGCTCCTCCGCCAGCCCTTCCAAACTGCCTGCCCCTCCTGTGAGTTATGCATGCAAACCTGACCAGGTTCTCTCCGGCCTGTCCGATGGCGATGACCTCCCCGCCCTCATCCTTCCTTAGCGCTTCTTCAGTCTCGAACGCATCGAGCCCCCAGAGGTGGTCTGCGGACTTTATCCCGACACTTCCGTTCTCGACAACCAGATAGACTGGCCTTTCACTCCTGCCCTCCAGCATGAGGCAGTGAATTCCCGTCAGTGCCATCTCATGAGGCGCAAAACCGCCGCACTGACTCTCCCCGTACCCACCTGTGAGGGGGGATTTGAAAACCGCGGTCATCCTGGAAGCTCCGGACAGTCTGAAGGAGTTAACAGGGCCTACAGCAAAGATTATCGCGTTTTCTGGGGACATGGGGTCTGCTTTTTCTGGAATGCTGAGCAGAAGCTTGGTGGCAATACCCTTCCCGCCTATCAGCTCCCTTTCAACGCTCTCCGGAATTTCCAAGACCCTGACATCCCTGCTGCTCAGATCCACACGGGCAAGGTTCATGATGAATTACTGAAAAAACTCATAGATAAATCATGGCCCTGGCTTAAGGTCTACCTTGCGTAAACCCCGTAGATCTCCCCGTACTGAATCACGTGACCCTTCATTGCTTTTTCCAGCTCTTCTCTGCTCGCCCCAGGGTTCAGATCGAGCACTGTGTCGAGGGCATAAATCCTGAAGAAATACCGGTGCTTCTGGCCTTCGGGAGGGCATGGGCCGCCATAGCCAAGTTTTCCAAAATCGTTTACGCCCTGAACCATTTTTACCGGTCTGTCAACAGCTCCCATCTTCGGGATGTTCTCCGGAATTTCATTCGTTACCGGGATGTTCCAGGCAATCCAGTGGGTGAACACACCGGATGGTGCATCGGGATCGTCTGCAATTATTGCCAGACTCTTCACCTCGCTCTCAAGCCCCTCGATGTGGATGGGCGGGTTTACGTCCATTCCATCACATGTGTACTTTCCGGGAATTTCACTTCCATCACCAAATGCGCTTTTAACAATGAGTTTCCCCTCTACTTTCTTTTCCTCAGCGGAGCATCCAGAGAGCAGTACCGCAAGGAGAACCACAGGCACAAGCACACGCTTCATGCTCTCCCTCCGATGACGCCAGCTGATGAAAAATAAAGGTTTTCAAGCATCTCGAAAGCCCATCAGCTCAGTATTCCCTCACAATGTCGTCAAAGCCCAGCTTCATGTCGAACCGGAAGTAGATGCTAAGCATTATCTCGTCAATCTCAATCCTGTGAACAGGGTCTACTGCCGAGGGCATGTCGTAGCTGACACTTCCAGGGCCTGTAAAGATCACCCTCTCTCCGTTCGCATCACTGTGGAAGTCAATCTCGGCATACCACCTGACGAGCTGGGTAACGCCGCCCTTCCCTCTTATCGGTGGAAGGTGCCTGACCGAGTAGAGATACGTGGGCCTGGGCAGCACCAGATCTATCAGCTCCCCCGTAGCCCTCGCGGACGGTTTCATGGTGAATGTCACGAGCCTCCTGCCCTCAGGACGTTCGAGAGTTCCCTGAATCGTATCACAGTCCTTGCTCAGCTCGATTCTGGCAAGCTTTTTCGGCGCTCCTGCCAGCTCCCTGCCAGCAGCCATGGCAGCGTCGTTTGTAACGTAGATGTACGGGATGTAGTACCCCATCTCACCATCCTCGTCCTCCACCTGCACCGTGCTTATGAATTCAAAATATTCTCCGAGGGTGCTGAAGGAGTAATGCGAGATCCACACTCCTCCCTGCGGTGGATCACTGTATGGTTTCAGCCCTTCAGGCAGAATTTCTGAAACATCTACTTTTATGGTAAAGAAGGCCGTAATTGCCTCGCAGTTCACGTACTCTATCCCCCTATCCTCGTCCACCTCGTAAAGAGGTGAATCAAACGGTATTCCTCTCAGCATAATCACTCCCCCTATTCATACCATCTCTCAACATGTCCTGCATCGTAATACTCCTTTTCGTAATTCGCAACAACATCTTCCACAGCCTCAAGGCTCAGCACCTCCACGGTCCCATCCTCAATCTGCAAAGCCCTCGCATCCCTGAATAGCTTCTCAATTATGAACTCCCTGCTCAGCCCGTAGGCGCCAAATATCTGCAGAGCGTCGTTTGCAACCTCGAAGGCTACCCTCTTCGCGTATATCTGGGCGGCCCTCGCATGCCTCGGGGAGGCATCGGCGGTCCTCTCATCTATTATTCTGCGGTGCGTGTATTCGGTAACCTTTCTGACGTAGTATCGAGCAGTCTCAATCTTCTCGAACATCTCATACAGCCTGAGCTTTACATTCTTGTGTCTGACAAGGGGCACTCCTCCCTGGACCCTTTTCCTTGCGTAATTCAGAGCCTCCTCGAATGCAGCCCTCGCAAGTCCCACCGCGAAAGCACCCATCCCGCAGCTCGTCAGGCAGAGAAGCTGATCCAGAAACACACCGTAGAAAAAGCCGGGTGCAACAACAACATGGCTTTCAGGAATCCTCACCCCCTCGAAGAACAGCTCTCCCTGAGGGTCATCCCGCATTCCGAGCATGTCAGCAGGTTTTCCCTTTCTCACCCCATCCGCATCGAGAGGAACGATGCAGAACAGCCCATCGAGCAGAGTTTTTCCGTCTTTCAGCTGCGCATGCAGTCCGCAGTGTGTGGCCACTGGAGCTGAAGAGACCCATGCAGATTTCTGGCCGGTGATTATCCACTCGTCTCCATCCTTTTCAGCAGTAACGTTGCCCTTACCGAACTTCCTCACAAGGTCTTCATCCTCCCTGAGGGCAATCAAATAATCGCTGCCGTGCTCTGGCTCTGTAACTCCCCAGCAGCCGTGGAATCTGCCATCCCGGTCTTCAAGCCAGGGAACCACAAGCTCATCATAAATTTCCGGTGGACCAAAGAGGGCTGCACAGGCAAAGGGAATCTGGTCAACACCTATGGCCGTTGCAAGCCCGAGACTCCCCCATCCGAGCTCCTCCATTATCATGTATCTCTGCAGAGGTGTCAGCTCAACACCGCCCATCTCCTCCGGAATTGTTATCCTGTGGTATCCGAGCTTTTTCATCTCTCTGAAGACCCTGAAGTACGGAGAATCCGGTTTGACCCTCTCCTCTGGATCCATTCTGTCCAGCTCTATCGATGCGGGCCTCATGACTTCCAAGGCGAAGCGATGCACCTCCTCCTTCAGAAGCCTGTCCTCCTCGGCGAGTTCGTCGAGGTCGAGAAATTTGCCCATATGTGTAGTTGACGCGGGAATTTATAATTATTTTTACTGAATATTTTCGATTTGAGACATTCTCAATCAAGCCTTTACGAAATCAAAGGAGACTGCTGAAGGTGTGCACGACAACGAGCACACAATTTCTTCTCTTCAGCAGAGGTGAGAACCCATTTACGCTACCCTCTCGCTGAAAGGCCAGTTCCTGCAATCAGATCACAGCATCCTCAGAACTCACACATGTCAGAGTCTTCTGTGTACAACGACTTCCGGCATGTTTTCGCAAGAAGACCGCATTCTTCAGCCTCCTCACAAACTCATCAAGTTCATTCAGTACCGAAAAGCAATGCGGGGGGCGGGATTTGAACCCGCGGACCCCTTCGGGACAGGGTCTTAAGCCCTGCGCCTTTTCCTGGCTCGGCAACCCCCGCGTTGGTTGAGTTTTGTGCGCCTGCCTATGGTAGGCTGGTTGGTTTTAAGCATTTGCGGTGTGCATGTGCTGGCGTAGAAAGCTGAGCATCGAATGTGTAAACTATTTATTCTAACATCACAAATTCCAGGCGGGATGACGTGCGAAGATTGCGGTGGAAAGGGCTACGTGGAAGTCGAAGAGACCTGCAGGATCTGTGGTGGAAGCGGGAAGGCTAAGAGCTTCGATCCGAAGCTGACAGCTGAGCTGAGCGATGAGCAGCTGAAGATGTTTCTGCAGGGTGTGTGTGGAGCTTGCAGGGGAACGGGAAAGGTAAGGAGAATGGAAGTTTGCAAAACGTGCAACGGAACCGGGAAGGCAGGGAAGTGCAGGATCTGCGGTAAGAGGGTTGTTGGAGACCACGACCTCTGTCCGGAGTGCAGGAGAAAACCCCACGCCTACCTGCTGAAAAACAGCTGCGGTCTGGAGGATGTGAGGATTAACAGGATTTACGTTGGCAGGGTTTCTGGAGTGACCGACATAGGTGTTTTCGTGAACCTAAACAAGAGGCTCAGAGGACTCATCCACAGGAGGAACATCGGGAGGGCCAGGCTGAGCGAAAATGACAGGGTGTTCGTCAAGGTCGAGAACATAAGGCCGACTGGAGAGATAGATCTCGTTCTCGGAGAGAACAGGGATTACAGCATAGTCGAGGTCTCCAAAGACGCACCCCTTTTCAAGATTGCCCAGCTTGAAAATGCCGTTGGAAAGATGGTCGAGGTGAGAGGAAAAGTCGAACACGTCAAGCTCACAGGTGGACCGACGATATTCACGATTGCAGATGAGACGGGCTTGATCAACGCCGCTGCGTTCGAGGCTGGAGAAAGAGCCTACCCCGAAATAGAGCCAGGGCACGTTGTGAGGATAATCGGAATAGTCAAGAGAAGAGACGCGAAACTTCAGCTGGAAGTCCTCGAAATGGAGAGGCTCCTCGGAAAAGACGCAAGTGAGATAGAGAGGCTGATCGAGAGAGAACTTGAGAAGAAGGCAGAACCAGAGTTCAGGGGATTCCTGATTGAGAGTGAGGTTTTGGAAAGGCTGAAGGACGGAATGATGGCTGTGGCGAAAGAGCTTAGAAAGGCCGTGCTGGAATCGAGACCGATAATTATCCGCCACCACTGGGATGCTGATGGCGTTTGTGGTGGCGTTGCTCTCGAGATAGCGCTGCTCGATTACATCGAAAGAGTTCACCCTGACCCGGACGCAAAGAACTATCTGGTCAGGAGGAAGGTGTCGAGGGCCCCATTCTACGAGCTTGAAGACGTGGTTAAGGACCTCGATGAGAGTCTCGAAGACATGGCGAAGTTCGGAGATAAGATCCCGCTCGTCGTCCTCGTCGATAACGGGTCTGGTCAGGAGGACATACCAGCAATCGAGCAGATGCTGATTTTCGGAGCAGACGTGATGACAGTAGATCACCACTATCCGGACGATGAAGTGGACAGATACCTGCTTCACCATGTGAACCCTCACAAGGTCGGAGGGGACAGCAACTACACATCCGGGGTTCTGTGCACCGAAATAGCGAGAATGATTACCGATAGAGACCTGAAGATACTTCCTGCCGTGTCCGTGGTTGCAGACCGGGCGGAAGGGGAGGTGGAAAAATACATAGAGCTTTCTGGGTACGAGAGAGACACGCTCTTCGACATAGGGCTTGCCCTCGAATTTGAGGGATTTTTCCTCAGATTCAGGCCGGCGAGCCAGGTTGTTCACGAGATACTCGGGTTCGGAAGAAAGGACAGAATGCACCGCCTCGTTTCCACGCTCTCATCCCATGCCAAAAAAGCAATTGAGGAAAACCTGAAGACAGCAATGGACGGTGTGAGGGTCCAGATTCTTCCGAACGGAATAGCGCTGGCCGCCCTCGACGTGGAGAACTACGCCAAGAAGTTCACGTTTCCGCCCCCGGGCAAGCTCACCGGAGAGGTCCACGACAGGCTGAAGCAAAAGTACGAAAAAATCGTAACCATAGGCTACGGTCCGGATTTTGCAGTGATAAGGAGCGAGGGAGTTAATCTGGACATACCGAGGATCGTCAGAGAGCTTCAGGAGGAGATAAACGCAGGGGTGGACGGTGGAGGCCACCTGGTCGTAGGCAGTCTCAAATTCATCCAGGCGAAAAGAAAAGACGTTCTCGCCAAGCTTGCAGCGAAAATCGGGAGCATATGACTCTTCCACAGTTCTCTTTTTCAGGAGAACCGTGTTTCCATAAATGCAGCCCGTCATACCACTACGGCTTGGCACTGTAAGGAATAACATTAAAAAATAAAAACACAAAATAAAACACATGCGCCCCACAGCAACCCAGATAATAGAAGGGATCAGGGCTAAAAACTCTTTAGCAAAAACAAGAAAAAGACAGAACAAAAATCCTCTCAGTATTGCCCTACTTCTGCGGACCATCTTCAAGGAATTCAGTAAGAGGTTTTCCTGAAAAGCAGGATCGAAAGGCTTTAGCAGGTTTCCGTACTACAGTTCCTTCGATTCCATTCAAAGTTGGCTGGAGGGTTTTGTTTGGTTGTATAATGTGAAGAGGTGGTTATTTTGACAGTGCCTACGGTAGGGACTAAAACACGAAGTAAATGTGCCCCGGCCGGGAGTTGAACCCGGGTCCGGGAGTCCGCAGCCCCCGAGGATATCCAGCTACCCTACCGGGGCACATTCTCAGCCCATCAGGAACATGTGTGCCCAAGATCCAGTGGGCTTGAGCAAAATCGCCGGTCAGTTAGAAAAGGATTTCGGATGGCAATCTGCCCGGCACACCTCAAAAAACCCACAAGCCGCCGGCGGGATTCGAACCCGCGGCCTGGTGATTACAAGTCACCCGCTCTGACCAGCTGAGCTACGGCGGCAGCAATCCACTGTCCAATAAATTGAATTTAAGCATTGCGGTGCTTGCTGGAACCCGTTATGAGGCAAAATTTAAGTGAGAGTTTAACAGAGCCAGAGCATGAAATTTGGCTGTGCCGTGAACTGCATTGACGGAAGAACGCAGATTCCAGTTATAGAATGGATGAGGAAAAACTTTGAAGTCGATTTTGTTGACATGATTACCGAGCCCGGAATCGTGAAGCTATTTGAGTGTGAAAAAAGTCCTGAAAAACTTATCGAAAAAATAAAAGTTTCCGTGGAAAGGCACAGAGCAAGCGCGATCGCGGTTGTGGCACATCATGACTGTGCCGGAAATCCGGTGGAAAAGGAGCAGCAGATTGAACAGCTAAAAACTGCGGTTGAAAAACTGAAAAAGCATTTCAAGAGTGCGGAAGTGGTGGGATTATGGGTCAATGAGGAGTTCAAAGTCGAGGTTGTTTTCCGGTCTGAATTGCCATGAAATACCTCAGCCGGCAAAGCAGAGGCAACAAGGTTACTGCAGCTTGACAGCATCCACACATTTGAAAAAGCTTATCACACCCCTGCCCAAGAAAAGCTGTGCACGGAGATTACTACGAAAAATACCTGAAGATGGGGTTGAAACCGCTGGACTTTGCCTCAAACATCAACCCGTTCAGGCCGAGAGACCTGCACGAAAATCTCATTGAAGCCATTGAAAGTGCGTACTACTACCCCCAGAACAGCTACAGGTCTCTGATTGAAGTCATCTCCAACTCCACCGGATGGGATTCAGAAAACGTCGTTTTCGGAAACGGCTCAATCGAGCTTATCGAATTCTTCTTCAGAATGTTGAGGAAAGATGTGGCCATAGTCCAGCCAACATTCACCGAATACGAGAGGTTCGCCAGAATCTACGGTCTCAGAGTCTACAATGTCCCATGGAGCGTCGAAAGAATTCTGGAGTTCATAGAAAGCAGAAGTCCCGAAGGGATCGTGATCTGCAACCCCAACAACCCCACCGGAGAGTTTTTCAGAAAAGCCGTGATGGAGGAAATATCCGAGACATGTCAGAGAAGGAACGTGAAGCTGATGGTCGATCAGGCATTCATAGACTTTGTAAAGCCCCATGACGTTGATGCGTTTCAGATTAGATCTCTCACGAAAATTCTCGGTATTCCGGGATTGAGATTCGGATACGGATGCTTTCCCGAGGAGTATGCAAGAAAGTTTCATGACACAAGGATGCCGTGGAGCGTCAACGGGGTTGCAAAGTTCGTGGCTGAAAAATATCTGCCAAGGCTGGGAACATTCTCGAGGCATGTCAGAGCAAGAATAAAAACGGAACGGAGACATCTGGTACGGAGCCTTAGAAAACTTGGTT
Organism: Geoglobus sp.; assembly: GCF_054018175.1. NCBI lineage: Archaea > Methanobacteriati > Methanobacteriota > Archaeoglobi > Archaeoglobales > Archaeoglobaceae > Geoglobus > Geoglobus sp. Next base: position 2,977 of record NZ_JBPLZQ010000015.1, on the reverse strand, counting down.
TTGAGTGCCGGGGTAAAGCCAACTTCCTGCTGTGCGAAGGTGAATTTCATGCGGAAGACATCTTCAAGTTCCTGGAGCGGAAAAGCATTCTGATAAGGACATGCAGCGACTTCAGGTGGCTCACCGACAGCCACTTCAGAATCGCTGTCAAAAAAAGAGATGAAAACAGGATTTTGCTGAGAGAATTAGAGGTATTTGTTCAGGAAAATGCCTAATTTTTCTTTCGCCTCGTCCGTGATTTTATCGGGACTCGTGGTTATCGCGAATTTAAGAGCATCCCCACACTCGCACTCTCTTTTCTCAGGGATAGCTGGAATGAGCTTTCTGAGGATTTTCTTCACGTTTTCCTCATTCTTTGCGGCGTTTTCAAGGACGGTCTTTACATCCACGGGCTCATCCTTCCAGACGTCGTAGTCTGTGACCGTCGCTATTGTCAGATAGCACATCTCAGCCTCCCTTGCGAGCTTAGCCTCAGGAAGAGCAGTCATACCGATGATGTCGAAACCGAGCTGCCTGTAAACGTTCGATTCAGCCTTGGTGGAAAACTGGGGACCTTCGATGCATACGTATGTTCCCTCTGGATGATACGAAAGTCCAAGTTCATCAAGAGTCCTTATTGCCACACCCCTCATCTCCCCGCAGAACGGTTCGGCCATGCCAACATGAACTACAACCTCCTCGAAAAAGGTGTCCTTTCTGTGCTTCGTTCTGTCGAAAATCTGGTCGGGAATGACGATGTCGAGTGGCCTTACCTCCTCTTTCAGCGAGCCAACTGCTGCAATGCTTATGATCCTGCTGACGCCCAGTTTTTTGAGAGCGTAGATGTTGGCCCTGTATGGCAGGTTTGTGGGAGAGTAAACGTGCCCCCTCCCGTGTCTTGGGAGAAAAGCAACCTTCCTGCCTTCGAAGTCTCCGATCAGAATCTTATCCGATGGTCGCCCAAATGGAGTTTCAATCTCGACTTCCTGAACGTTTTCGAACGCATCGCTATCATACACTCCGGTACCACCAATTATGGCAATCTCAGCTTTCATCATTTCAGCCTCCAGAAGGTCTTCTCGTCCTTAGTCACTCTCTCGACAATTCCCCTTCTCTCCATCTCATCCATGACCTCAAAAAACCTTCTGGGCTGGGCGATTTCAAGATAAATCGGATCAATCTGGTGGTACTCGTGCAGGCCCCACTTTATATCCCACTCGCCCCACAGCCTTTCCTTGTCCTTGGCAAGCAGCCGCGATATCAGTTCTATCATGTCCTCGACAAAGTTCCATGGAAAGATAACCCACGCCCACTCCTCCATGTACTCGCCGAAGTAGTCGGGGGTGAAGCGGGAGGTGTAGAGGAGCTGAAGGGTTGCGGTTTTAACCTCGCTCGCTCCGTTCTCCTCGACATGCTCCTTGGCCCTCATCAGGCTCTTTCCCGTGTCGGCTATGTCGTCAACTATCAGCACCCTTTTGCCCTTAACGCTGTCCTCGGGCAGGGGATACTTTATCTTGACCTCTCCGCTCTGCTTTGCAGTGCCGACATAATGCTCAATTTTCAGGCTCGTCAGGTCATCAAGGCCGAGCAAATCACATAAAACCCGGCCAGCAAACCATCCGCCCCTCGCGAGCGCAACAATGATTTCCGGCTCAAAACCATCCTCCCTTATCTGCTCTGCCACTCTCCTGCAGAGCCCGTCCATGTATTCCCAGTTTGTCACAACGCACTTGAACTTATCAGGAAAAGCATCCACCTTATCACCCTCCCAATCTAATGCATCTGAAATATAATGTTTTTTGTCCATCCAGCCCACCGGTCTCCGAAAGTTTAAATGTCAGGAAATTGAAACATATTATCATGATATTTGGGTTTTTCGACTCTGCTGGACTGAAGCTGAGATACCTTGATATGGGTGAGGGCGAACCACTCATTCTCGTCCACGGTCTCGGTGGATGCATCGAGGCATGGACTGCCCAGCTCGAAGACTTCTCTGAAGAATTCAGGGTCATCGCACTCGACCTCAGGGGTTTCGGAATGTCGGATGCTCCGGAGAAGGTCTCAATTGAGGGATTTGCAGATGACGTTCGCAACCTTATGGACCACCTTGAGATTGAGAAAGCCAGCATTCTCGGTCACTCCATGGGGGGCTTGGTGTGCATGGAGTTCTACAGAAAGTATCCTGAGAGGGTGAAGTCCCTCATCCTGGCAAACACGTTCCACAAACTTCCCGAGCAGGTGAGAAAGGAGTTCGAGCAGAGGCTGAAAATTCTCGAAGCGAGCCCGGACATGACCCAGATTGCCAGATTCATAGCCGAAATATCACTCTATCATAAAAGAGAGGAGTTGAAAGAACTCGTTGAGACCATCATAAGAAAGAACAGCAGGGAAGTGTACACCGCCGCTACGTCTGAACTCGCAAAAGCAGATTACGAAAATGTTCTCCCGAACATGCGTGTGCCGGTGCTTGTGATAACGGCGGAACATGACGTCACAACACCACCTGCATTCGGGCTGGAGATATCGAGGCTTGTACCGGGCTCGACTGTAAAAGAGATAAGCAACGCCGCTCATCTCGCAATGCTGGAGAATCCCGGTGAATTCAACAGGGCCGTGACAGAATTCCTGAAAAACGTCCACGAAAAGCAGTAGATGTGCACCCGGCGGATGTTCTTGGAGGGAAGAAATAATTCGAGAAATCTTAAATATCTGTTTTGAGAAAATTATTTAACATGAAGAAACTTCTGGTCTTCGCGGTTCTTATTGCTCTTGCAATTTTCGTTTCCGGCTGCCAGCAACCGGCGGAAAAGCCTGCAGAACCGGAAAAGACAGAACCAGCTCCAGAAAAGACCACAACAAAAGCGGTGAAGGCGGAGAAAATCGAACTTTTTGCACAGTCAGCATCGTGTTTCTGTCACGATGGCCTGAGAGACCGGAACGGCACAGACGTATCCATTCTGCACGAATGGGGTCAGAGCATGATGTCATTTGCGTCAAA